>JABXJY010000319.1 GCA_013375385.1 Desulfobacterales bacterium | reverse complement strand
ATAAAGGACTTCCCGGGGGCTACAGGTTGTCCGGAAGGGGGTGACATCCACGGAATCAGCGGGCCGGGGGGCGAAACTTGAACTCCTACCTCTCCCCACCCGCCATCCCGGGGAAAACCTCGAATGACTCAAGTGCGGGAGTCGACCTCAAATGACAGGGCTTCGAGCGCAACTCATCCGGATTCAAAAAAAGAATTATCGCAAGAACCTCAGGCTGGTCCGGGAGACCCTGGGGTACGAGCCGGGGATCGAAATCTATGAAAAAGAATACCTGCGGCACCTGAAGGACTATGAGGGGATTTCCAGCAAGGCGGAGCTGATTAAAAAGGTCCTGGTCGCCGGCCCGGTCTATCACGGCGACTATCACACGTTGATGCAGTCCCAGAGGTCCGTCCTGAAAATCCTTCAAGAAGTCCTCCACTTATATATAGTGGAGAGTACCACGCAGCCACAGACTTTTATTGGAACGGAAAATGGTATAGGATGGATAACACTGGGAGAACAAAAGCTGGTATAAGCATTTTACCACAATAAAGAAAGATAATTGTTTATTAATGTTGTGAAACTCAACCAGCCTTAAAGTTAAAGCATCTTCGTAAAGTGTCGTTGGAAGTGGAAATGTAGGATATAAAAAAGATGGAAAAATTGTACTTAAAGTGAAGCTCTCCAACGATATCGGTTAAATAAAGGAGAGATCATGGCTTGGAGGGAAAGTATACCATCAGTTTATCCGGGGGGGACCCTAGCCATGTAGTTAGTAGGTTTTATTGGAACGGAAAATGACACAGGATGTATAATGCAAGTAGATATAAAAATGGTATTAATCCTCCATCCAATAAAAAGAAGAATAACTGATTATGAAGTGGAATAATGATGAAAACAGATAGCTTGGCTGAACCCCCCTTTCATTCCGGTTGATATCTTATTATCTTGGAGGCACGAATTCAACGGCTAAAAGCCGAGCAACAAAACAAGGAGCGATATGATGCCATCACCACCTGTTCACCGTCATGGAACCCGGGCCAAGATTTTGTTAACCAGCGTTTTCGGACCATATGCCCAAAACGACGAATACGGAAGCCGGGCCATCAATCCCATGGAGCTTTATCACAACCAGGTTACGCGAACGCAGGGGAGCTTTTCCCTCCGCATGTTTCATCGATCCTTTGGATTGATGTTGCTTCAGGCGAACATTGATGCGCCCTGCACTCTCATGGATTTTCCCTCTCTTGAAGCCTTTATTCAAGAAATCGAGCATCATCCCTACGACATTGTGGGGATCAGCGCAATTATGACCAATACCTCCAAGGTCCGGAAGATGTGCGACCTTGTAAGAAAACACATGCCGAAGGCAACCATCGTGGTTGGCGGACATATCGCCAATATGGAAGACCTCCCTCAAATCATTGACGCGGATCATATCGTCAAAGGAGACGGGGTTCAGTGGTTCCGGAAGTTCCTCGGGCAGGACGAAAAGGTACCGATTAGGCATCCGCTGGTCTATTCGGGGTTCGGCACTCGGACCATGGGGATTACCCTGTCTGACTCGCCCGGGGCGACGGCCGCCATCCTGATCCCTTCGGTGGGCTGCCCTTTGGGCTGTAATTTTTGTTCCACCTCCGCCATGTTCGGCGGCAAGGGTAAATTTATCAACTTTTACGAAACAGGCGAGGAGCTTTTTACCGTCATGTGCAGGATTGAATCCAGGCTCAAGGTTCGATCCTTTTTCGTGCTGGATGAAAATTTTCTCCTGCACCGCCAGAGGGCGCTGCGACTTCTTGAACTGATGGAAAAAAACCAGAAAAGCTGGTCCCTGTATGTCTTCAGTTCAGCCCGCGTTCTAAAATCCTATACCATTGAGCAACTGGTGGGATTGGGGATTTCCTGGGTTTGGATGGGGTTGGAAGGCGAGAGGAGTTTGTATCCAAAACTCCGCAAGGTTGATACCCGCGACCTGGTTAAGACTTTACAGTCGCACGGGATTCGGGTCTTGGGATCTTCGATCATCGGCCTGGAAAACCACACACCTGAAAACATCAACCGGATAATTGATTACGCTATCGCCCATGATACGGATTTTCATCAATTTATGCTTTATACGCCGGTTCCGGGCACGCCCCTGTATGATCAGCACCGCAAGGAAGGGACGCTCCTTTCCCAATCAGAATTTCCGCTGGCGGATGCCCACGGACAATACCGCTTCAACTACCGACATCAGTACATTCGTGACGGCCGGGAGGAACAATTCCTGCTCAATGCCTTTACGCGGGATTTTGCGGTCAACGGCCCCAGTTTGGCGCGTTTGATCAGGACAACACTCAGCGGGTGGCGGAGATACAGGAAGCATCCGGATAAACGCATCCGGGAGCGGTTTGCTTCGGATGCGAAAGCGCTTCGAACAACCTATGCCGGGGCGGTGTGGGCCATGAAAAAATGGTACCGGGGCAACGAAACGATTGCAGCCCAAATGAATGAACTCCTGGAGAGGCTTTACGAAGAATTCGGCTGGACGACA
>JABXJY010000318.1 GCA_013375385.1 Desulfobacterales bacterium | reverse complement strand
CACCTTTAGCTAAGGCCGACAGGTTTTTTTCAAGACATTGATTTTTTACTTGCATTTTACACAATAAGCTGTATGCTTATATATTAATGGGCATACAGAATAAAACAGACAGACAGAAGTTCAGTCGACTCAGACAGTCCCTTGTTCACCTCTCCCATGAGATCAGGCAGCTTATCGAGCCCTCTCTTTCTAATAAACCTGTGATCAAAGGATCGGTCTATGAACTGAAGCGCAGATGTGGAAAGCCAGGATGCAAATGCGCTCAGGGCCAGCTCCATGGCCGCATGGTTGTCAGCGCCAGCGAGAAGGGCAAAACAAGGCTGCGCGTTATCCCCCATGGATTGCTCGTTGAGGTACAGAGTAAGGTGAGACGGTATCAGGAGCTTCGGCGCGCTCGCGCCCGAGTGGTTGAGGTGCACCGGAGGATGCTTCACATCATGGATGAGATGGAGGCGATGCGCCGGGAGGAGATCCCTCAATCTGGCAAAAAACAATCTCGATCTGAGCACTGAGATGGATCTTGTGATCTTCGAGGAAAACAAGCCTTTGGTTTTGGATGGCCTTCATCACGGAGACTTTGACTACATAGAGGCTGCCAGTGAGGTATTTGAAACTGATTTCTTCCGCTTCATTCAAGCCACAACAATGCTCGATAAACTTTCAGAGACCTACCCCACTCCACGCAAGAAAGAAGATGTGCCCCTGTGGCTTTATGCGGCAAGCAACCTTTCCATGAGGCTCCATGGCGTGCACTCCTTTAATTCCTATCCCATGGTGGTACGCTGTGGGGGGATGCTCAATGCCTTCGGGCCCAAGGCAGGCCGGAAGGTCATTCATCCAGATACCGGTGATGTGACTATTGCCTGTGAGGGTTTCAATAAAAAGAATCACTATGACCGCGAGACCCCCTGCGACCAGGACTATCTGCGTAAGGTGGCTAAGGACACCGATGCCGATGCCCTGATGAGGTGGTTCTGTGATGACGTGGTACGGGTGTTTCGCAGCAGTCGTGCTTTCGATAAGGAGGGTCTCTTCATAGGGGATGCCTCTTACCTTTTTATCCCGGACAATCCCAATTATGAGGGCTCTGTAAAACTTCTCTTCGATGAGAATGATCATCCGATCTCCCAAATGGAATACGAGAAGATGTCCGACGAGCAGAAGATCCGCTGCCAGTTGCGGCGCTGTTACAAGATGGTGACATTGCTTCACACCAACCGAACTCTGGACTTCTTCCTCTTCGTGGCAGTGAAGGTTATCTCCGGCAAGAACCACGAGTGCCCGGTGCTCTACGAGCTGGTAAAACAGTTCGTAGAGACAGTGGGCACCGGCGTAATGAAAAGGCTCATCTTGGACCGTGGTTTCTTAGATGGCAAGGCCATCTCCACATGCAAGAAGGACTACGGCATTGATATCCTCATCCCAGCTCGCCGCACCATGGATATCTACGAGGATGCCATGGCCTTGTTCCGAGAGCCTGATATAGATTGGGTCTGCTGTAAAGATCCGGTGGTCGAGGTCAAGGAGCCAGCCCGTCCACGGCCTAAAGTCATCGTCAAACGAGAGAAAAGGCGGCAGGGAAAACTCGAAGAACTCAAGCAGCAAAAGTCAGCTCCACCACCAGAGAAGACCCTTGTCAAAAGGGAGGCAGCAGTCATCGGTGAGTTCCGCAGCTGGTCTTCCTGCACAGTGCCACTCAGTGTTGTGGCAAACCGTGAGCACTACGCTGATGGCCACAAGGAGACGTGGCTATTGATTGACACTAAGGATGTCCAGGATCCCAGCGAGGCCCACCAGGAATACCACCTGCGAACAGCTATCGAGGAGAGGCACCGTCAGCTCAAGTGCTTCATCGACCTAACCAATTTCACCTCCCGCACCTTCTCTATGGTGGTCAACCAGGTCGTCTTTATCATGCTTTCCTATAATCTGCTTCAAATCTACCTGTTGCGCGAAGGGCGCAAGGAGTTAAACAAGAAGACACTGCCTCGTATCCGTCAGCAACTGCTGCCTTCGGACAATCACATAATCGTTTACTGGCAGAACTACTACGGCGTGTTTAGTGCGCTTGAATTCGCAGAAATGATAGCGACGCTCGATGACCAGCCACGCAAGAAGGTGGCCGAGAGATGCCGACGACTCCGTCGTGAGTTAGATGGAGTCATGAGGAACCCTCGACCGCCCTAGGCTCCCGCTTCCTGCCACCAACAGTCTACAATACAATGCCACCAAAGCTGGGGTCAGCCTTCGTATACGCTTACTGGTCTTTCTGACCGCCTAAAAAGACTCCATGCACCCTAAAGGAGGCCAATCCCGTACCACGCTTCCAGCGTGATGATATGTGCACACCGCCTCGCATAGCAGGACCGGGCCTTACAACTCAAACCGTGCCCCAAACTAGGGGCGGCCAGAAATAGTGTCTGAATTGCACCTTGTGCCCCCAGCCCTGAAGCACGTATTGCCACATTCAAGTCTATCAAGTGTTTCTGACGTGGTAAAAAAATATTCTATCGCAAA
>JABXJY010000067.1 GCA_013375385.1 Desulfobacterales bacterium | reverse complement strand
CGTGAAAATAGACGCCTCGACTGGTCCCACCTCTTATGATAACACAACGAAGCATTTTCATTTCATGTCCTCCTTTTCTGATAGTTGAGTAGAGTTGTTCTTCCCTCTTTAAGTTATCGATAATAAATCGGATAGGTCCTCTTAGATGTTTTCTGATGATAGGAGTTCCCTCTGTTGTGTGGGGAATATGGGTGAAATGGCCTTGTATGTCAAGGAAAAAGTGTCGAGGTACTGTCAAGTCTTTTGCGTAAGTTTTCTATCTTCCAATTCCTTGAGGAAATGCAGGTTCTTGCGTAGTTTTCCTATAGGGTTTGACCTCCAATGTAATTCCATCTTTGGGCAGATAAAAGCCAAGAGAGTATAGCAGGCATTCTCCCCAGCCACGATCTCCATGGGCTTTGTTCTTCGTTTAAATTCCTTGCTACGGAGTTCAATAACGTTCGTGGTGCCTAAACAAATCCACCCTTTTTCTGGACCGATAAAAAACGTCAGACACGCTTCTGTATCCCCTGCCTGGAAACCTACCGCCAGTATCTTAATAATAGTTGGTCATTAGCCTGTAGACCCACTCCGGTATAATAGGGCTTTTGACTCGATCACGGGGGTAATAAGGCTTTACGTCCAAAACAGGTGTCCCATCAATTGCATCGAGACCCCTTACTTTGAGAACGTTTTTTTCTCTTCGAATGATTTCCACCACAGACACTCCAATCGGATATGGCCTCCTTTTAGCCCTTTGCGAGAATATTCTCACAAATGGCATATCATCTCTTCCCTGTGGGCGTCTTCGTATCCTTATCCTCTCCTTATCGGTAGCCAGATGCATGAAATAGATGATTATGGCGTGGGAGAAATCTTCAAGACCTATCAGGCCATCAGCATATTCTTCGTTAAGCACAATTTCAGAGACAATTGGTCCCCAGTTTTCATCAACAGGCGCTTTTACCGGTGAAACAATACTACCAATAGTCTCTATTTCAAGTTTCATTTAGATTTATCCTGAAGAGTCAGGGCCAGATGTCTTTCCTCTTATCTTTACCTTGTGGCTGCCTCAGAAAGTGAACGGTTCAATGCAGCGCGCAGAGTGTGAGTTGATGAGAGATGATTAACCCCACAACGTCATTTGTGGATCCATTTTTTTTTGCAAAACCATTACATTGCGTAGAGCGGGATAAGTTGCGTTGTAGGATCAAGATCCAATTACATTATTGGCTATGACAATCCTTTGCACCTCTGAAGTTCCTTCATAGATGGTTGTAACCCTGGCATCCCGATAGTATCTCTCCACGGGATACTCCTTGGAGTATCCGTAACCCCCATGGATCTGCAGGGCCTGGTATGCAACCTTATTGGCCATTTCAGATGCAAATAGCTTTGCCATAGATGCCTCTGCCGTAAATCTTTCTCCTCGGTCTTTCATGGCCGCAGCATTAAAGGTGAGCAAGCGTGCTGCCTCGATCTGCACTGCCATATCAGCAATCATCCAGCGGATCCCTTGAAATTTTGAAATGGGGCTGCCAAATTGGTCTCTTTCTTTTGCATAACCAATGGCTGCATCCAAACATGCCTGTGCAATTCCCACAGACATAGAGGCAATACCGATTCTTCCTTCATCCAGGGCGGTCATGGCAATAATGAATCCATCCCCGTCCTCACCCAGCAGATTCTCGGCAGGCACCCTACAGTCTTCAAATATCAGGCTGGTGGTATCTGAGGCCCTCTGGCCCATCTTATCCTCCTCCGGGCCTACCGTGAAGCCGGGCAGCCCCTTCTCAAGGACAAAGGCGCTTATACCCCTGTGCCTTTTGCTTTTGTCCGTGTAGGCAGTGGCCACAACAACATCCGCATTTTTCCCGCTGGTGACGAACGCCTTTGTGCCATTCAAGATATAGGTATCTCCGCCTCTCTTGGCAGTTGACTTTTGGCTTGCGGGGTCAGATCCTGCGCCCGGTTCTGTCAATGCAAAGCATCCAAGGAGCTGGCCTGCTGCCAAGGGTTTTAGATACTTTTCCTTAAGAAAATCAGAGCCGAACCTGTATATGGGACCGCAGGAGACACTATTATGTACAGACATGATCACCGCGGTGGATGCACATGCATATCCTATTTCCTGAAGTGCCAGGCTATAGCTTATGGTGTCCACACCTGCTCCATTATACTCGGGTGGAATGCTCATCCCCATGAGCCCGAGATCGCCCATTTTTTTGATATTCTCTGCTGGAAATTCCTTGGTATGGTCCCTCTCGGCAGCAGTGGGAAGCATCACCTCCCGGGCCAAGTCCCTGACCATGGCCCGAATCATCCTCTGTTCTTCATTCAACTGATAGGACATATTCAATTGTCAATTTTCGATTATGGACTATGGTGTATAGAGTACGACCACCATCTCTGCCTTTTCAGCACTCAAATTTCTAAGCTTATGAACAATGGATGAGTTAAAATGTATGGACTCCTCTGGACCTAAGACGTTTTTATTGTCCCCGACTGTTACCTCTATCTTACCCTTAAGCACATAGATAAACTCTTCCCCTTCATGTTGGTAGCTTACCCCTTTGTGCTCCGAAACCGGGTCTATAAAGACCTTGAAGGCCTTTAGGTGTTTATGAACAGCCTCTGGTGTTAATGTCTGATAACTGTAATCCTCCGTTCTTTCTCTAAAGTCCTCTGCCTTTCTTCTGTCGGCTTCATCTCTCTCCTTTTTCAGGAGAATTCCACTATCTATTTCTAAGGCCCTCGAAAGCCGCAAAATAGTAGCCACTGGAGGCATAATTTCCCCTTTCTCCACACCAGCAATATAGTCTTTAGAGAAACCGGTCTCATTGGTTAGGTAGTCAAGGCTGAGCCCTTTGGTGGTCCTGATATCTTTCAGTCGTCTGCCAATAGGCTTTTCTCTTCTTAAAGGGGCCATGGTTTACTCCCTAAATTTCCAAAAGATAGACTTTTTGCTACTCTTCTTTCTCCTTAGTTTTCTTGAGCGTGGTCACAATTTTTACAACAAAGCCAAGGAGAAGGGTAGCACTAATGAGGATGATAAGATTTGAGGCGAAGAATGTCATGACAAATGAAAAGGGCTCACCAATCTGGTATGCCATATAAAGGAGGTTGATGCCAAAAAGGATAAAAAAGATAGCAATCAATGCCAAGAGGACCTGAATAGCCCACCGCGGGATAGGATTTTCCATTATTTGCTACCTGATCTTAATCTTGTTGAAACAATAGTATCGCAGGCGGTGTAGGGATCGATTTTTCTTTCCACAATCAATTGGAGGACCTCTTCAAACTCTCCTGAATGGATAATGTCTTCTAAGACCTCATGGACGATTCTGTCTTTTATCATCTCGACAAGGTCATTCCGGGCCTTTTCATACATAACTCTGGACTGCCTTCTTGGGGAGGATGTTAAGTACTTGTGATGTTTCTCAATTTCATCCAAGATCTCCTCTATCCCTATATCGGATACTGCCTGGGCGGTCAAGATTGGTGGCTTCCAACCATTTCTATACCTTTTTTCATCCATCTCGATCATCAATCTAATATCACTGACAGTCCTGTCTGCTCCTTCTCGATCAGCCTTGTTTATTACAAAGATATCACCCACTTCCAGGATTCCCGCCTTGAGGGCCTGAATATCATCACCCATCCCTGGTATGAGCATTATAATGGTGGTATGGGCGCTCTGGACAATATCTACTTCATCCTGACCGACTCCAACTGTCTCAACGATGACATAATCCTTTCCCATGGCATCTAAGACATCTATAGCGCTTCTGGTAGATTGAGTCAGCCCTCCAAAGTAGCCTCTGGTTGCCATTGAACGTATAAATACACCTTCATCCATGCTGTGCCGCTGCATCCTGACTCGGTCACCCAGGATAGCACCTCCACTGAAAGGACTGGTTGGGTCTACTGCAAGGACCCCAACAGTCTTTCCAGCCTTTCTCAGGTGAGTGACCATCTGATCCACCAATGTGCTCTTCCCTACACCGGGCGCTCCGGTTATACCAACTACATATGCCCTGCCCGTAGAGGGATAGAGATCCTTCAGAACCTCTCGTGCCCCGGGCACCTTATCGTCAATGTCCCTGATAAGCCTGGCAACAGCCCTTATATCCCCTGATGTGACTCTCTCAGCTATTCCCATAGGGCCTTTCAACTCCTTGGTTTAACATTATCCTCCACCCACTTGACGACCTCTCTTAGGGGTGTGCCCGGGGTAAAGATCTCCTTGATTCCCGCCTCTTTCAGTTTAGGTATATCTTCCTCTGGAAATATACCACCACCACAAACCACAATATCATCGGCACCTTTCTCCTTCAAAAGCTCCACTACTCTGGGAAAGAGGTACATGTGGGCACCTGCTAAGCTGGATAACCCGATCATATCCACATCTTCCTGGATGGCAGCCTGCACTACCTCTTCGGGGGTTTGATGGAGGCCAGAGTAGACAACCTCAAAACCCGCATCCCTGTATGTCCGGGCTATGATTCTGGCACCCCTGTCATGACCATCCAGGCCTGGTTTCGCTACCAAGACCCTGATCTTCCTTTTCTGATCCATACCGTGTTTGTACTACCTAAAGTCTCAAATGCCCTCATACGTCACAAATAATCCCATGCATAATTTCAGCTCACTTTAAACTTCAGGCACTTTGGCTCACTTTAGTAAACACTGGGATCCCGGTATACACCAAAGACATCCCGGAACACATCACATATCTCCTGCTCGGTGACATATTCTTTAACTGCATCTACAATAGGATACATCAGGTTATCATCTCTTTGAGCGGCCTCACCCAATTTCTCCAGTGCATCTTTCACCTTCTTATTGTCCCTGGTATTCTTAACCTGATTTGTCCATTCTATCTGCTTCCGTTCTAGTTCTGCCTCTATCTGAAGGATCTCCACAGGAAGCTCTTCTCCTGTTACATACTTGTTTACCCCAACCACGGTCTTTTCACTGCCATCTATCTGTTTCTGATACTTATAGGCAGCATCGGCTATCTCCATCTGGGGGTAGTTTTTCTCTATTGCCGCTACCATCCCGCCCATTTCGTCAATCTTCCTGATATATTCAAAGGCCTCTTCCTCCATGTCTTTTGTGAGGCGCTCAACGTAAAATGATCCACCCAGGGGATCGATTGTGTTTCCTACTCCTGACTCTTCAGCAATTATCTGCTGTGTGCGAAGCGCAATGGTAGCTGCCTCTTCAGTGGGTATGGCGAGAACCTCGTCCAAGGAATTGGTATGGAGCGACTGTGTTCCACCAAGTACAGCGGCCAGGGCCTCAAGGGCCGTTCTGACGACATTATTATAGGGCTGCTGAGCGGTGAGGGAACAGCCAGCGGTCTGTGTATGAAACCTGAGCCACATCGAGCGCGGATCTTTTGCCTCAAACCGCTCCTTCATTATCCTCGCCCACATCCTCCTGGCTGCCCTGAATTTTGCAATCTCCTCAAAGAAATCCAGATGAGAGTTAAAGAAGAAGGAGAGTCTTGGGGCAAATGAGTCAACATCAAGACCCCTCTCAATGGCAGCCTCTACATAGGCTATACCGTCGGCCAAGGTGAAGGCAAGTTCCTGAACAGCAGTGGATCCAGCCTCCCTTATGTGATAGCCACTGATGCTAATAGGATTCCATCTGGGAACCTCCTTGGTACCAAATTCAATGGTATCGGCAATAAGCCTCATGGATGGTCTCGGAGGACACATGAATGTCTTTTGTGCAATGAACTCCTTGAGCATATCATTCTGTATGGTTCCACCTATAATTCCTCTGCTTATCCCTCTTTTTTCTGCCATTGCGATATACATTGCCCAGAGAACAGGGGCTGGTGGGTTGATGGTCATGGAGGTGGTGATCCTGTCAATAGGAAGCCCTTCAAACAGCATTTCTATATCCTTTAGTGTGTCGATGGCAACACCGCACCTGCCGCATTCCCCTCTTGATTTTGGGCAATCGGTATCATATCCCATAAGGGTAGGCATATCAAATGCTGTAGATAAGCCTGTCTGGCCCTCATTTACCAGGAGGTGGAACCTCTTGTTGGTATCCTTGGCGGAGCCCAGCCCTGCAAACATCCTCATAGTCCATAGTCGTCCCCTGTACATGGAGGGTTGAACTCCCCTTGTAAATGGATATTGACCAGGGAATCCGATATCATTTGAAAAATCGAGATCCTCTATGTCTAGTGGGGTATAGAGGTTCTGGATAGCCCGGTCTGAAACAGTGGAGAATCTCTTTAACCGTTCCGGAGTCTTTGAGATGGACTCTTGAAAGACCTGTTGCCATTCCTTTGTATCTTCCCGTATTCTTTCTAAACTTTCGTCTTGAGACATAATAGCCCTCCACTATAATTTACCCAACAGTGCACTGGCTATCGTGTTTTTTTGTATCTCTCTTGTTCCCTCATAGATCTCTGTTACCTTGGCATCTCGGTAGAAACGTTCTACCTCATACTCAAGCATATAGCCATATCCTCCAAATAGCTGAATGGCCTCATCGGCCACTTCAACTGCCACCCGAGCTGCATACATCTTGGCAATAGAGGTCAACTTGGGGTCTATATTGCCCTGATCAAAATTCCAGGCCGATTTATAGACTATGAGTCTCGCTGTCTCTATCTTGGCTGCCATGTCTGCAAGTTTGTGCTGGGTTACCTGAAATTCAGCCAGCTTTTTTCCAAACTGGGTGCGCTCCTTGGTATAGGCAAGCGTACGGTCAAAGGCTCCCTGGGCAATCCCAAGGGCCTGGGCCCCTATCTCTATTCTGCTTTCATCAAAAAATTCGAGGACATGGTAAAATCCCCTGTTTTCCTGGCCTACAAGGTTTGAGACAGGAACTCTCACATCACTGAATGAAAGCTCTCCGGTTGGGCTCATCTTTATTCCCATCTTTTCACCAACATCCGCAGTCGTATATCCAGGCGTTTCCTTCTCAACAATGATGATAGACTGGCCACGATAGGTGGGCTTTGCCTGGGGATCTGTCTGGCAGAGAACAATGACAAAATCAGCTATGGTCCCATTACTGATAAAGGTCTTTACCCCATTTATTATGTACTCATCCCCTCCTCTTGTGGCGGTTGTATTCATAAGAGTAATATCACTTCCATGATCAGGCTCAGTGAATCCTCCACTGGAGATTGCCTTGCCTTCTGTTATGGGAATAAGACATCTTTCCTTCTGTTCCTCGCTTCCAAATCTCAGGATGATCTCTGATGAAAAGTCGGCGAGACTGAGGGCGATGCCGATTCCTGAATCTTGTCGACAGAACTCTTCGACTACAAGGACGTTCTCAATGATACCATAGTCCTGTCCACCATATTTTTCTGGAAAATGAATACCCATGAAACCAAGTTCGCAGGCCTTTTTCCATATCTCGGAGGGAAAGGTATGGGACCTTTCGTGTTCGAGGGCTATTTCTTTGTCAAATTCTCCTTGAGCAAACTCTCTTGCCGCTTTCTGGATAGCGTCCTGTTCCTTGCTTAACCTAAATTCCATTTCTACCCCGTTTCTAAAGAAGTTTTCCTTTGAACTCGGCCTTTCTCTTTTCTAAGAAGGCCCCCATTCCTTCTCTGGCATCCTCACTGGCCATGCAGATGCCAAATGCATCGGATTCCATGTAGCACCCGGTCCTGAGATCCTGGTCGTAACCCCTTTCGATTGTATCTTTAACGGCCCGGATGGACACCCTACCTTTTGATGCCAGCAACTTTGCCATCTTCATCGTCTCTTCCCACAAGGCCTCTTCCGGAAATACCTTGTTAACAAGGCCAATATCCTTGGCCTCTTGGGCACTGATCATTGCTCCAGTCATACAGAGTTCTTTGGCCATTGATTTGCCAACGAGACGAGATAACCTCTGTGTACCGCCAAAGCCCGGGATAATCCCCAAGGTTATCTCTGGCTGACCGAACTTAGCAGAATCGGCAGCATATATGAAATCACATGCCATTGCTATCTCTATTCCTCCACCAAGGGCAAAGCCATTGACGCAGGCAATTACCGGTATCGGAAGGGCCTCTAATTGAAAAAGGACTTCCTGACCTTGCCTAGAGAAGGATCTCCCCTCTAATGGGGTAAAAGCGCTCATCACGGCTATGTCTGCCCCTGCAACAAAGGCCTTATCTCCCTCTCCTGTCAGGATAAGGACCTTTATGGATTGATCGGAAGCCACTTTTTCCAGGGCATCTTTCATCTCTTCTACCACTTTCGGATTAATAGCATTGAGGACCTTAGGCCTGTTAAATTTGATTATGGCAACATTTTCCTCCACCTCGGAGATAATGGTTTCATAAGACATGGTCAGCTCCTTTTTAGATTGACTATTTTCCGTTGACTATTTTCCATTGGTGCCTTTCAATATTCAATCATCAATCGTCAATCGTCACTACACTCTCTCGAGGGCCATGGCCATCCCCTGGCCTCCACCTATACATAAGGTTGCAAGACCTAACTCGACATCGTTTCTTACCATCTCGTTCATCAGGGTTAATACAATTCTGGCACCACTGCAGCCAATTGGATGGCCTATAGATATCCCACCTCCCAAGAGATTGGTCTTGTCAAGATCGAGCCCTAACTCTCTAATACAGGCAATGGCCTGAGAGGCAAAGGCCTCATTGAGCTCAATCTGACCAAAATCGCTTATCTTCAATCCAGTGCTCCTTAGAACCTTCCTGACGGCAGGAACAGGCCCCAGGCCCATGAATGCCGGATCTACACCCCCTGATGCAGAGGCCTTGATCTTAACCATGGGTTTCAGCCCTGAATCTTTTGCCTTGTCAGCTGACATCAAGAGCAGGGCAGCAGCAGCATCATTAATGCCAGAGGCATTGCCTGCCGTAACAGTACCATCTTTCTTGAATGCCGGTCGTAACTTTGCCATCTTTTCAACACTGGTATCCATCGGCCTTTCGTCGGTGTCAAAAACAAGGGGTTCACCTTTCCTCTGTGGAATGGTGACAGGAACAATCTCCTGTCTGAAGATACCTTGCTCTATTGCCTTTCTCGCCCGTGCGTGACTCATGGCACCCAGTTCATCCTGTTCCCTTCGAGAGATCTGGTATTTTTCGGCAATGTTTTCAGCCGTTATACCCATGTGATAACCATAAAAGATCTCCCAGAGACCATCAAAGACCATCAAATCAACCAGATCGGTATCGTTCATCCTTGCCCCCCATCGTACGGTATTTGATCCATAGGGCGCCATAGTCATGTTTTCCATACCGCCGGCAACAATAGTGTTCTTCTCACCCTCCTTTATAGAAAGAGCAGCAAGGGCTAAGGCCTTCATGCCTGAGGCGCAGACCTTATTTACGGTGAATGCAGGAACCTCCTTAGGGATGCCTGCATGTATTGTTGCCTGCCTGGCAACATTTTGCCCCTGGCCTGCTCCTATTACATTACCCATGATTACCTCGTCGATCTCAATTGGTTTCAGAGAATCAGCGTAATCATAGGCATTTTTTTCCAGTTCAACCATCCCCGCCCCTTTGAGGGCATCTGGCTCAAAACTTCTGAGTTCATCGGAGGCTACAGGTCTTAGCCCCAACCTTTTGAGGGTCTCCTTCAACACTATAGAGCCTAATGTAACCACTGATGTATTCTGCAATGTTCCTCCGAAAGAACCGACAGGTGTCCTCACACCCCCAATAATTACCACATCGCTCATCTACCTATCTCCCTATGTAAAGTTTTATTATGAATCGATCCAACCCACATTTAGTCATACAAGATATATTTTTTCTTCTAATCTAAGTCAAGTCAAAATGACCGGACAGATGGGAAAAATAGACATTGTTCCCACTCTCTTATGATGGTTCGGGTCTTAGGAGAGCCTGAGAGGCTTAAGTTGATAAGGTTTGAATTTTTTTTGAATTTTTTTTGTTGACAATATAATAATAGTTACATTATAGCTAAAATGTAATTACATTATGACAGGGAATGGTCTTTCCCTTACCGTTCATTTAGAGAGTTTTTTTTGAATCCATAAATGTCTTAACTACTTTTATCTGTTATCAGTTTTGATCCTAAGATAGATGAATAATAAAACAAAAAATGCCAAAGATCGGGACCCAAAAAAGGTCAAATTTGAGGTCTTTGGTGAGGAGATGCTCGAAAAAGAGGTTAAACTGAGCGGTAACAGCGGCCGCATATATCTCCCACCAGATTGGGTCGGCAGGCATGTCAAGATAATCAGGTTGGATTAGGCACTGAATCTTAGATATTAGGAGGTTTGTTAGATTGGAAAATCTGCTAATAAGAAGGTTAGAGTCAGGTGATGTCAATGATATTTGCAGAATTCAGAAGGCGATTGCAGAGGACCTTGGCACCGTAGATTACTATAGGGTTGTTGAAGAAGAGGCAAAGAGAGAGGATAGAGTTAGCTTTGTAGCCGAGCTGGATGGCAAGGTGGTGGGGTTTCTGATCACCTATATTCTCTATGGTGGATTTGGCCTGGAAAAGAGTGCCTGGATCGGACTCTTTGGCGTCGACCCAAAATATATGGGACGGGGAATCGGAAAAAGGATGGCCGAGGAGGTCTTCGGTGTATTTAGGAAGATTAATATAAAAAATGTCTTTACATCCGTTAAGTGGGATTCAACAGATCTCTTGTCCTTTTTTAAGTCCCTTGGATTTGACAGGTCTGAATTTATTAATCTAAAGAAAATTATCGATTGAGTATCTCTTTAAAGGAAAGGAGAAGGCTATCAGCAAACAAGATAAGGGGTGATTTCCATTAATTTGCGGAAATTAACT
>JABXJY010000317.1 GCA_013375385.1 Desulfobacterales bacterium | reverse complement strand
GCCTTGGGTTCACGCACCGCCAAGGACCAGAGAACGCTGAGGGTAAATGTAAAGAACAAGATACCTTAAACTCGCCGTCCTGGGGCTCTGCGGTGAACGACTACTGGTAGCCCCGTCCCTTCTTGTAAGGGAGATAATTATAAGCGGACTATAAACAGGGAGATCTCTTATGTTCGGCATAGGTATGCCTGAATTGATCATCATCTTTGTGATTGCCTTGATTGTTATCGGTCCCAAGAAGTTGCCTGATTTGGCCAGAGCTCTCGGCAAGGGAATGGCTGAGTTCAGAAAAGCCACCAACGATATAAAGGCAAATCTTGATATGGAGGGCGTGGAGGATGAACTCAAAGGGATGGAGGAAGAATTGGCCGACTCGGTAACCGGTCTCATAGAGGCACCCGAAACAAGGGAGGGGAAAAAAGAAGAGGATGATGTACAATTAGATGCTCATAAGGGGGAGAGCAAAGAGAGCGTCACGGAGAAAAAAGAGGATGACGAATGAAAAACAGCCATTCTTGGCCCACTTAGAAGAGCTAAGAAAAAGATTGATCGTCTGCGCAATAGCTATAGGTATTGGATTTGTTATCTCTTATATCTTTTCCAAACAACTTTTCTCCTTTCTCATCCTCCCCTTGACAGAAGTCCTCCCTGCTGATAGCCATCTTATCTTCACCAGTCTACCTGAGATGTTCATAGCCTATGTTAAGGTAGCCCTTATTGCCGGCATTATTCTAGCCATACCCATTATCTTTTATGAGTTATGGATGTTTTTGGCACCTGCCCTCTACCAGAGGGAAAAGAGATATCTGATCCCTTTTGTTTTGTTTTCCAGTATCCTCTTTATTGCCGGCGCTCTGTTCGGATACGTGGTTGTTTTTCCCTACGGTTTCAAATTTTTTATAAGTTTTGCAACCGAGGACATCCAGGCACTCCCCTCTGTAAAACAGTATTTCTCCTTTACAATCAGGCTCCTTTTGGCTTTCGGCCTGGTTTTCGAGCTGCCTGTAGTAGTCTTCTTTATGACCAAGATTGGTCTGGTTACTCCAGATTCAATGAAAAGATTCCGCAAGTTTGCCATCTTAGGCTCTTTTATTATGGCCGCTATTCTAACCCCACCGGATGTTGCCACACAGATAATGATGGCACTGCCCATCATTATTCTGTATGAAGTCAGTATTATCATTAGTAAGGGGATCTATAGAAAAAAGGAGGAATAAATCACGGCATAGGGAGGAAATGCCTGCCGGTAATGGTCAAAAGAAGAGGATATCTCTTCGCCCTTCTGTCATCATCAAAAGTCATGGGTCCGGTTACACCGTCAAAGTCTTCATTTCCTGCTAATGCGTAGCGAAGATCTTCCCTTGTCTTTATATCTTTTGCTTTTTCTTTCAAGATTTCTTTGACTATCCTGATAGTATCGTAACCCATGGCAGCAAGAAGTCCTGGCTCCTTGCCAAAATTGGCCTTGTATTGGTCAACGAAACTATCCACCCCTTTGTAGCCACTGCCAGGAAAGAAGCCAGAAGGAAATAGGGCTCCATGAACATATTGTCCGGCGATCTCTATCAACTCCTGAGAGTTCCAGAGATTTGTTCCCAGAAGCCTCACCCCCACGACATCATAATAGGCCAACTGGGACGCTATGAGGGCTGCCCTCTCATAGCTATCAGGGATGAATATGGCATCAAAATCAATAATAGGCTCCGGCTCCTCTTCCGATTCTTCCTTCTCCTCTTTCAGTTTTTCCCTTTCCTCTTCCTCCACATCTGATTCTGGCCTGGGATAGAATAGACCAACCATCTTTTTTATCTCTGTTCCAAAATCCGTGACCTTAGGATCATAGGATTCTACCGCAGTTATAATCCCTCCTTGGGACTCAACCTTATCCCACAGTTTATTCATGAAGTATCTGCCATAGCCATTTGCAGGATAGAGGATGGCGAATCTCTTTAACCCAAGCTCACCTATCACCTTATCTACCAAGCTTCTGAGCTGGTCTTCTGGGGTGAGACAATTCTGGAAAACCATCTCTCCCTTGTTGGTTACGCCTTCACTCTGGCTCAAGGTGATTATAGGTATACCCAATTCTTGAGCCTTTGCTACAACCTCTTCAGCCACCTTACTGATGAGGGGACCTATGATGACTAGTGCCTTTTCTTGTTCTGTTAGTTCCTTTATCGCCTCAATTGCTACTTCTGGATTACCCTCTGTGTCCCTTATCACAAACTCTAGAGACGAAAGGTGTTCATCACTCTCCCGGAAGATGTCCAAACCGAGTTCAAGACCATTTAAAACCTCCTGGCCATAGATTGCAAAGGGACCGCTCAAAGGCAAGAGACAACCGATAACATTTGTATTAACCTTTAATCTATCCTCAATCTTCTGGAGCATTTCGTCAGCTGTTATGACCCACTCCTCTTCCGGTGCAAACCTCATTATCTTTATTGCTGCACTGCGTGCTTCCTCTAGTCTATCTGAGAGAAAAAAGGATGCAGCAAGCCGGTAGTAGATTGGAATGAGAAGATTGC
>JABXJY010000316.1:2228-2528 GCA_013375385.1 Desulfobacterales bacterium | reverse complement strand
CCGTTTCTCCTTTTTAATTGTGTTAGAAATTGTGGTAAGTGACAGTAGCAGAAAAGAGCTAACTATTTGATATTATTAATTTATATAAATTTTGAAAAAAATATAAACACATTTCCTGAATTGTCAAGGCCATTTCCAAATTTTTTGTGTCCACATCCCTTCTTCTGAAAAAACCGATTACGCACAGGGGCCTTTTCGTTAAACTCTTTTTTGGCCCCATCACCTACCAAACCTCCAGTCGCTAGCTCCGGGGAGGCCATTTCCCTCTTGTCTCCCATTCCACGTTTTTTCTTCGAGAAA
>JABXJY010000316.1:0-2218 GCA_013375385.1 Desulfobacterales bacterium | reverse complement strand
GAAAAGCCCTACCCCCCGCATGCTTTCAATTTCCCCCCGTTTTTCCTTACCCCTTTCAGCAATTGGATTTAATCCCCCGATTCATCTAGCAAGGCAATTTGTACCGCCCGATCCTATCCGAGTGTAGACTCCCCAGATAGAGGTAGCCCTCCTCGTGTTCTTGCACCGAGGTAATCTCAATCAGGTGTTCTCCCGTTGGATCATGCAGGCTGTGGGTGATATTCCCATTCTCGTCTAGAGCCAGCACCAGCCCGTAGGGCAAAGGCTTGGGCCAAAATGCACGAGGTAGCCTGGACATAAGGGCCTTGAGAAATTCGCCATACTACCAACCTTCTTTCTGATAAGCCTTTTCAATTGCCCTTTGAACAGCATTCATGATTACCCGGCTGCTGTTTGTAGCCCCACTGACAGCGTCAACTTCTGTTGATTGCTTCTCTATTATTATCCCTGGAATAACAGATTCGGCCTTCTTGCCTTTCCAAGCCCTATGTTTGAGTATTTGAATGCTGACTATCTCGTTATTTTTGATTGCCACCTTTACCACAGCCTTATTTGGTCCCGCTTCATAGCTGCCTTCATATGAGCCGTCCACGAGTTTTTCCTGGTTCACGGGCCCTCCTATCACAGGAGCTAAACTGCACCCCGAGCAGAGGATGCTGATCGTGGCAAATAACAAAAGATGCGGAGTATTCACAGCCAACTTATTCCGGAAAAGGTTTCTCGCCCAAGGCCATTCGACAAAGGTCAGTTGACACCTGATCCCTGTTCTCCACGTTTTTCTTTAGTTATGGACGTTGTTCCTCGCTGCTACCAGAGTCCTCGTCTACAATGACTCCGTATAGGCTGTCTACCGGGGGGGTGCCCCTTACCTCGGCGGAAACCCTGCAGTCTCCAAAATGTGGTTTATCTTTCCGGTTATGAGACACCAAGACCTGGACCACCTCCCAGCTTAATTTGCCCGCATGGGCCATCTCGGTAATCTGCTCCAAGGCTGTCCTATTGTCATACGGGGTAAACCGGTAAGGCCTCCGCGAAAGGAGGGCGTCATAGACGTCGCATGCGGCAATGATCTCTACCATGCGATCCCTCAGTAAGATACCCAGGGGATACCCAGATCCATCCCTTCGTTCATGGTGGTCTCTGGCCACCTGTGCTGGAAAACTCCGGCGATCTTGAAGGAGATAGCTGAGAAGCACAAAGCCAGCTAAGGCATGGTGTTCCAGGATGGCCCTGTCCGCCCTGGTCAGTGGATCGGTCTTCTTCAATACCTGGATAGGAACGCATATCTTGCCAAAATCGTGTATGGTTTTCCGGCCATGGCCTCCCTGATCCAGTCCTCGGAGTTCTCCAGTAGATCTCCAGCTATGATTGTTGACAGGGCGAACACGATCAGGATGTGCCGGTAGGTATAGGACTCGTACTCCTTGAAATAGTCGAGGGATTCCAGGATGGGCGGGATGAAATGGATCTTCTCCATGAGGCTCAAGGCAGTCGCCTTTTCCGGATCATTGAAGATTACGTGGTATGGGGGCTTTTGGAGCAAGCCAAGGATATCTTGATAGACAGTGCCATCCTCTAGAAAGGGAAGCACCTGGTAAGATGTGCCCTTACTGGTCGCGATCAATGCATCCAGGGTCTCCGGCGTCAGCCGCTTGCCGGCTGGAAGAAGCAGTCGGTTGTCCAAGGTATAAACCGGATAGTCTAGCTGGGGAATCTCCATAGCTCTTGATCCTTAGCGTCTTATTTAGGATATTTCTTTCCATATTGTTATAAGATCCCTGCCCTAGTCAAGCAGTAAAACCAAAGACACAGGAAGTATCATCACTTGTGAGGGTTGTATGGTATTCCGTATTCCTTGACAGCCTTTATTTACCCCTTCATTCTCCTTGTAATTGCCTTGGAGACGGTAGAGGTAGATACTCCCAGCTTTGGGTCTACTTCTGCCAATGAACTTATAATCACTGGGGAAATGAAAGGCGGTTGAAGGGAAAAACCTTTAACCCCTTCTATTCTGTCAAGAGTGAAGACGCGACCCCGTTGTTTTCAGTGTTTTTTGTGCTCGCTCACAAATTGAGCGCAAAGAGTATCGCTTCACGCACCTGTTTCATTTTTCCAGGTGAGAGAGTTGCAATGAGTGAGCCTATTTTTCCTTTTGAAACAGTCTGAATATGGTCAAAATTGATGACAGAATCTTTTGGCATGCCGTCATTCTTGGATA
>JABXJY010000315.1 GCA_013375385.1 Desulfobacterales bacterium | reverse complement strand
GTATGCCTTCGATCTTGCCCGGAAACGGCAGAAATTAAGAGGACAGGGTGATCATGTGGGAATGGTTACCAACTGTTCCAAATCAAATGCATTGAACTACTCAATGGTTTTCTGGGATGAAGTCTTCGATGAAGTATCTCAAGACTATCCTGATATAGCGAAGGACTTCGCACTCGTAGATGCTCTCACTATGTGGTTTGTAAAAAAACTGGACTATTTTGATGTGGTAGTGGCTTCAAATCTCTTCGGCGATATTATTACAGATCTCGGAGCCATGCTTCAGGGGGGCATGGGCTTTGCTGCCGGCGGGAATATCAACCCGAAAAGGACCTTTCCCTCGATGTTTGAACCTATTCATGGTTCGGCGCCCAAGTATACAGGCAAAGGTGTCGTAAATCCCGTGGCTTCAATAGAGGCAATCCGCATGATGTTAGAGCATTTAGACCTGGGTACTCCAGCGAAAAAGGTGAGGAATGCACTACAATCTGTGCTTGCCGATGGCAAGGTGAAAACACGAGATATGGGTGGAAACGCCACCACGAAAGAAATGGGAGATGAGATTGCCTCAAGGGTGGGAAGCCTGGTTAACCATGAATAAGAGCAACGTAATACACCTGGAATCCAAAGAGCGCCTTTTTGAAAAGGTAGGCGCGTATATCGAATCAATAGAGCTCTTTTTAGAAGAACGCGGCAAGGCTATTCCCCTGCTTCTGAAGGCACTGAGATATTCCGATCACCAGTTAAAGCACGAGATAATACTGCTCTTGGGTAGTTTCGCCAAACAGGAGATTGCCTGGCCCCTGTATCACATGATTATTGATCCCGGTGAAGACGAAGAGATTCGCCACCTGGCTTCCATCCAACTCAGCGTTATCTTTCCTTTTCTTCAGGAGCCTCAGCCTCTCATAGAGCATCTGCTCGAAGACCTTAAGAGTCCTGATCCTGAATTACGGGCGCATGCTGCTTTTGCACTGGGATGGGAGGGGAATACCCAGGCCGCCCTTCCTCTCGTTGAACTGCTTTACGACGCTGACACCGGGGTTCAGCAGACAGCGGTCAATGCCCTCTCCAACATGCGGGATGACCGCATCTTAACGCTGCTGCTGGAACGATTGGAGCATGGACCCCTGGAACAGAAGAGATCCATCCTCTTTAATCTCTGGCGTTTTTCCTCTAAGCAGAGAGAGGTGGTATCCGTTTATCTCAGGTATCTGGGCCATGAAAATTCCGATCTTCGTTTCGATGCCTTGGTACTCCTTGCATCGGTAACCGAGACCGAGCAATATATACACACATACCGTAGATGCTTGAGCGACGAAGATCCCCGTATTCGAACTCTTGCTCTCAAGGAATTGAATGAAGTCAACAGGGAGGATCTACTCGGATTTAAAGAAGAGATTCGAGACATGCTTTCGGACCCCAGTATGGAGGTAAAGCAGGCAGCCCTGAGAATTGTGAGAAAATTATAATTGAAGAACAGCTCCGCAAGCACAACCAACAAGTTTTTGTCGTTGCTTCTTATGCCTATCAAGGGGATATACCTGATCTGCCTGATTCTTGTTATAGGGACCTCTTTCTATCTCTTCTATCCCAAGATCGAAAATTACTATGTCTTCTTTCCTGAGACCCCTTTTGACCAGACCCCCGATGAGCTTAGTCTGCACCACAAAGAGGTCTATTTCCTCAGTGAGGATGGGAAAAAGCTCCATGGCTGGTTTTTCCCCCTGAAAAAAGAATTTCCCGTTATTCTGTTCTGTCATGGGAATGCAGGAAACATCTCGCACCGCCTTGAGAACATCAGACTCCTCCTGGACCAGAAGCTCCAGGTTTTTATTTTTGACTACCGGGGTTATGGGCGGAGTTCAGGCAGACCTTCGGAGAAGGGCGTATACTGTGATGGATTGGCCGCATATGACTATCTCACCAAGACAGTGCATATTCCGTCAACCAACATTATCCCCTTTGGACGCTCCCTTGGCGCCGCGGTGGCTATCGAGATCTCTCTAAAAAGGAGGACCAGGTCTGTCATACTGGAGAGTGCCTTTACCTCAACAAAGGAGATGGCCAGAACCATAGCCCTTTTCTATCTGTTTTCCTTTTTTGTGCCGACCCATTACAACAATCTGAAAAGGATTGGCCATGTTGCTGTTCCAAAGCTCATCATCCACGGCAGAGAGGATGAAATTGTCCCCTTCTCTATGGGCCAGAAGCTTTTCGAGGCCGCAAAACCTCCCAGGTATTTCTTTCCCGTAAAGGATGCAGGTCACAATGATACCTTTGTTGCCGGAGGGAGGAAATACTTTGAGGCCATAACGTCATTTGCATATCACTCAAAAATCTGAGATAGAGCAAATGCTTTCCCGTTGACACACAAACCTAATTCCCGCTAGACTACAGCGCAAAAAGAGAACCTCTTATCCTGACCCTCAGTCTCGGTCTGGGGTTTTTGGCGGGTAATTATAGCCAATGGAAAATAGGATCAAGGAGGGAATTAAGTGAAAGTGACCAACGTGGAGGCCTTTAGCCTCGTGGCTGTGCTCAAG
>JABXJY010000066.1 GCA_013375385.1 Desulfobacterales bacterium | reverse complement strand
GAAATGGGTCATATATTGGGGATGATAAGCAAGGCCCATTCATCCCGGATAGATTGGTTTGCTAAGAAGAAAATAAGCATGGATTATCCCTTCCAAATACTGTCGTGGAAGCTTACGAAAGATAGTCAGGTAATAAGTCTGTTTGATGACAAGTTCCCGGAGAGGAAATCTATCAGGGTTTATTCATTTGAAAAGGCCGAGCTGACCAACGAGCAGATCCCCATGACATTCGATAAGTTACAAAAACACACGAATTTTCCAACCCTCCATGCCGGACAAAGCTTATGGGAGGATTTCGCCGAAAGCTTTGCTACGTACTTTCATGTAGTCATCGATAAGCGGCCCTGGGAGATAACTATAGAGCAAGAAGACCAGCCCGAAATAGTAGTTCAATCCTGCTGGGAACAAGAACCCTGCGAAAGAAAAAAGGAGTATATGAAAAGGTGGTTTGAAGATCCCCTGGCTGTCTGCGGCGGTTCGTGATTTATGAATTGTGATCTTGCTCTCAATTTGATGGGCGATGGCACCACATTTACAACCTGATGGAGCTGAGGACAAGTGAAAAGAATTCCTAGTATCATATACGCTTCACTATTCTGTTTATCATTATTGATCCCTTATTCATTTGCCACAACCGATGGAAAGAATGAGATTACCATTATCATTCCAGAGAGTGTTATGGCCAGATTCATTAATGATGTGCTACCAATAAAAATACCCAAGGGAAAGAAATTCTCAGGGGATATCTGGGTTAGGTCAGTTGACAAGTTAGAACTGGAGATAGACAAGGTGTCATTCCGTGCAAATATATACGGGGAAGGTATTAAATATACGGGTAAAATTGGTAACCTATCGACGAGCCTGAGCCTTGGCAGTATTGATACATCACTCAATTGTGATGCCTCAATTAGATATGATAGAGAAAAAAGGATACTCTACGTAAGACCTAGGATTACGGAGAGAAGACATGGAGATAAGGCCTTGCTGCGGCTTTTGGCAGAACTAATAGATAAGGAATACCCGCTTGAGATCCAAAGACTAACACCACTAGTGACTAGTTTTGGTGACAAATCAGTGACAATAGACATGGATATTTCAAATGTCTATGCTGTACAGAATAGACTGCTTATCGGAGTAATACCTCGTGTAAAGAGCAAAAATGAATAAGGCGGAATGGCCAACAAATCCTTTCCCGCTGACCCAAAGACCTTACGAGGTGTTCAGAGATCCCCATTTTGTCCATTGACAATATCAAACCAGTTTTGTAATATTGTGGTGGTGGTGGACGGTACAGCTTGAAGATTAAGTATCGGCTCCAGGTCCTCGTTCCGAAGCGTCAAATCTTGCCTTGTGCAGTAATGCGGATTATCCGCAGCGCTCTGACCTGCTTAAGCGTGCCGTTCCCCACTTCGAGGGACCGCAAGAATTCCTGAAAAGGCACAGAGAACTCTTTTCCGCCTCAACCCTGGGAGTTAACCGCTTCTATGGCAGCACAAGATGAATTTGTAGCGTATCTCTGTTCGAATCGCTTGAGTCCTTTGGTCCAGTGAAGGCAAAAGCAATCCAAATTGCATCATAGGAGAATTACAGGATTTGTTGTTTAATTCAGGACAGGAGCTTTGGTTTTGGATATGAGCCCATTGGAAGGCTATTTCGATAACTGATCTATCTTGTGTAAACTTTTGCTCCTTCTGGAGTTGCTTATGAATAATTCTGAGGTTATCAGACGCTTATCTGAACGATTAAGGCTATCGCAACGTGAAATTAGGCGATTGCTGAAACGCAGCACTGAGATTTTCAAAAAAACGCTTGCTGAAGATCTCGGCTTTACCATTCCCGAGTTCGGTACCTTTGGGACGCATGTCCGGCAGAAGCGAAAGGCCTACAATCCCCACCACAAGACATTTATGATGCTGCCGGTAAAGCGAGCCGTATCTTTTCACCCCAGTTCGGCCCTCAAAGGCCACCTAAAAGCCCAGAGGGTTGATAATGAGTAATAAGGTAACCTTTTCGGATCTGGTAGGGCGCATTGCTGAGGAAACCGGAGCCTCGAAGCGAGTGATCCATGACTTGCTCAAGGAAACGGCTGTCGTTGCTAAAGAGGGCCTTGTGCGCGATGGCCGACTAAGCATTGCCGGTGTCGGCATTTTTAAATTGAAATGGAGGGATGCGCGACAAGGGATAAACCCCCAAACCGGTGAGCCAATCGAGATTCCCGCCCAGAACCAGGTTCATTTCAGACCGGAAGCGGCACTGCGTACGTTTATCAACAGAAAGTACCAGCATATTAAACCTGAGATTATTCGCAATGATATTAAGCCAGCTCCTTCACTCCTGAAATCAACGTATTTGTTCTTGTGGAGAAAACGCTCTGCGTTAGGATGGGCTGCAGCCCTTTTGGCGCTCCTCTTATTGATGCTGGTTGGCATGTTTTCTTTCTTTCAACCATCTTACCAACGTGCCCTTCCAGTTGGAGAGACAAGGCAACCCGAAGCGATTCCTAGGTACAGGATCCCTGTCGAAGAATTAACCGAGGAGAAAAAGCAAATCCAAACCGTCGCACAGCCTGACCTTTCACCCCCATCGGCAGGCAAGCCTGGCGGTGTGCACAACGTTCGCCAGGGAGATAGCTTCTGGACGATTGCGAAGGTTTTCTACGCAGATCCATATCTATGGCCCAACATCTTCCGTGTCAATGTTGAGGTTGTCGACAATCCTGATGCGCTGGAAGTGAGTACAACTATTCATGTCCCGCCCCTAGAAGGTACGGTTGGAGGTTTGAGCCAAAAGGATATCATGAACATCATCGATGGGTATATGCAAGTCTATTTGGCCTATCGTCGACTGAACAAAACCAATGCCCCCTACTACCTGTGGGTGGCTAAGCAGTATAACGTCCAAGAAGTATTGGACCGATACGAAGATAGGATCTATGCATCGGATCGGGACTTTATTTTACGGATCAAAGGTTCCGCCCGGATTAAATGATTAGCCGGATGCAGATGGAAGACTACCCGCTTTATTGAGTGGCGGGCTTACATCCTCAGGCACCATAACGGCCATAAGAGACATCGATCAGGTTTTGCAGGTTATGTTTATGCAAAATGAGTGATTGAGGGTCCCCTTGACCTTGTAACCGAAAGGTCAAGTTCCCGTAAAGAATAGAATGAAAGGAGAGATTCCTGTGGAGTTAACAGATCTGTATCAAAAAGGTGAAGAGCTGATCAGGCAAAGGGATATCGGGGTGCTGTTGGATGGTGTGGGTCTCAAAGAAGCCGGAACTCTTATGTAGACAGGAACCCCAACGAACCATGAGCATAGTAGGGGCTTCCGAACCCGGCCTGGTCCGTCGAGATGTTTTGATAGGGGATTGACCTGAGCTGCTGGGCGTATTATGTTAACAGACTGCTGTCAGTCTGGGCGCGGAGTATATATGCAATTCATCAAATATCATGCACTCGGAAATGACTATATTGTGTTAAATCCTGCCGACGTTGGCGACCAGCTAACCTCCGCCCAAATTCGATTGATTTGCCACCGCAATTACGGCGTTGGGGCTGATGGTATTCTCTTTGGCCCCTTTGAGTCCTCTGAATGTGACTTTGCTCTGCGCATATTTAACCCCGACGGCAGCGAGGCAGAGAAAAGCGGCAACGGTCTGCGAATCTTCTCCCGGTATCTCTGGGACAGGGGGCTGGTTCATGAGAGACCATTCACGATACTGACTCAAGGAGGCAGGGTCAGATCCCGGATACACAAAGGGGGTAGAAATGTCACCGTGGACATGGGTAGCGTGAGTTTTGACAGTCGCCAGATACCTGTCGAGGGACCGTCCAGGGAAGTCATGAACGAGGCAATCCTCGTCAATGGAAAGGAGCTACTTTTTTGCGCAGCCACTATTGGGAATCCACACTGTGTCATTCTCCGTGATGAGGTCACTGCAGAAGAAGCTCAAAAGCGGGGCCCTCAAATCGAAAAAGATCCCCGCTTTCCAAACCGAACCAACGTTCAGTTCATGAAAATTCTGGATCGTGAGAACATTCAGATCGAGATCTGGGAACGAGGAGCAGGGTATACCTTAGCTTCGGGTAGCAGTAGTTGTGCAGCGGCTGCCGTTGCCTACAAGTTAGGGTTGTGCGACTCTCAAATAACTGTCCATATGCCTGGAGGCAGCATTGAGATCACCATCTCAGGGGACTTCTCGGTTTCAATGAGCGGACCAGTCACCAAGATCACCGATGGAACCATCTCAGATGAAATGTTCAGTCAAACCCTCTAATCAACCATTGGAGCGGATGCGAAAAGCCGCGCGGCGAATACCTTCAGGCTATATGCGAGAGGTGAGTAAATGAAAAACCTATCCCTTTCTGTTCTGCCGGAGCGGCTGGCAATCTGCCGTCTTTCGCCAGATGAGCCAATTCCCAAATCTCTTGCTCATGCTCAATTTTGGTCGGCTACACGCACCGAGGAGGAACTTTCCATCGTTGTGCCAGAAGAAACTGTGCCAGCATACTGGAAGGCCGAAAGGGGCTGGCGTTGCCTGAAGGTACTGGGACTTCTTGATTTCGACCTCACTGGGATTCTGGCTTCTGTCGCTGTGCCGCTTGATAAGGAAGGCCTGAGCATCTTTGTCATATCGACCCACAACACAGATTACATTCTGGTCAGAGACGGTGACCTAGAAAAGGCAAAGCAGGTACTGGTGGCGAGCGGACATGTCGTAAGATGAAGCACGTGGCTGCAGCTAACCGCCCTTTGTGTGCCTTGACCCTATCGTCATGTCCCGTTAATCCAAGAGATGGCAGGCACGTGCAACCTCATTTAAAGGCCTTCAGGAAACGGCTATATATCCCGTGCCGCCCGCCAGAGCAGGATAAGTGTGGTAGCCCCTAAAACCATGTTCGGTATCCACATGGCCAATACAGGGTTCAATTTGCCTGTTTCGCCTAAGCTATCTGATACAAACAGCAGAATGTAGTAGATCATGAAGACGGCAATACTGAGGGCAATGCCCCACGATCTTCCCTTTGCCCTCCTCATTAAACCGAGAGGCAGACCAATGATGCCCAGAATCAGGCAGGTAAAAGGAATAGAGAACTTCCTGTGTAATTCTATGACCGCTTTATTGTGTTCAACGGTTCCCCTTTTGGTTTCTTTGATGTAGCTCCTGAGCTCAGATATGGACATCTCCTTTCTGCCCTTCCTCAGTGAGGAGAATTTACTGACTATGTCTGAAAGTCCTATGTTCAAGTCATAGGTTCTAAATCGCATCACCCTGGATGAATCTAGGTCCTTACTTACTATAAAAACTGATCCATCAGTGAGATGTAGATTGAGAGACATCTGTTTCGGGTTTGAACTCATCCTTCCTTGCTGAGCGATAATGGTGCTGGAAAGGGCTGGATTCCTCTCATCAAATATAAACACCTCCTTCATTGTTTGATCATGAGCAGATATATGATTGGCATAGAGCATTACATTGGGGATACTGTCATTGAATATGCCCTGTTTGATTCCTATGCTCGTGTTCGATCTGGCTATCTCAAAGAGGACCTTTGCCATGGAATAATTACTGGTAGGAATCAAATGGATGGCTATGAATGAGGCAAAAAGATAGCTCATTATAGAAAAGGCCACTACTGGAGGCATTATCTGACACAGACTGATTCCAGATGACCTTAGGGCGATTATCTCATTGTCTTCATTGAGCCTCGAAAAGGCGATCAGAGAGGCCAAAAGGGTTGCCATGGGTAGAGTATAAAAGAGAACGTAGGGCATCGTGTAGATGGTTATGAGCAGAACCTGTGATGGGCGTGTTCCGTGATTGACCATCCATTCAGTCAACTTTAATATCCTGCCGGCAAGTACAAGAAAGGTGAATACAATAAGGCTGGTCGTAAAATTAGGGATCATCTCCCTAAAGATATAGATATTGATGATCTTCTTCATGGTTGTTTCTCGGTCTGGACCTCTGTCTCCTTGCCGAGAGAAGTCAGGAGCCTGGAGTCAGCACAGGAGATAGTCCTGGACAAAACACATCAAAAGCGAAGGGCTACCGTGAACCCTACTCCATTAGCAACAGGGGTGGGAGCGATAACAACTTTCCTCTTCTCTGTTTCCGCCTTGTCTCCGCAGGCAGCTGCTAAATATGCCATCCACCAGCCCAATGCCGCTTGGGAGAAATAGTGGGAATTATCGTTTATCCTTGACCACCCGGTTAGCATTGATCCCAAATAGAACAAATACCTCAGGTATGGGTTTTCTGTTATCCTGGCTGCTGTAATAAAAGGAACGGCTCCCATAAAACTGTGTCCACTCACCCCATTGCTGTCGTTGAGAGGCCTCCAATAAGATTCGTCTTCTTTTGGCCTGGAAGCCCCAAGGGCTCTTTGCATGCAAAGCATTGGAGGAGCTCCCACCAAAATTGCTCTCAGTGACCTCTTTCCCCATTCACCTGTCGTAGAACCCACCTTTGTATCTTTAGTCAGCTCCCCAAGAATAGCAGCCCCTAAATAGACGGGAACGGTTATCCTCCCGTCTCCAAATGGCTTTACTGTTGCTGAAAACTCGTCAGTATCTTTGTTCCTCAATGATTCCTGATCCCAACCTTGAATCTCCCCATCAATTGATGTATTGGCCAGCACTCCAGCCATTCCTATCCCCATTGCCAGATCTTCTAAATTCTCTATAGCATAAAAGTTCCTATAATCCTCGTATATTGTGTCCTTTATTTCGCCTATTCTACCAATAATCTCATCCGCTGCCCAGGCACGAGATGGGGGAATCAACAGAGTTATCACCAGAAACACTGCCACCGAAAACTTCATTGTATCCCTTTATCTACCTTGGCAACACATTGCGCACAACCGAGACCGCCCGATGTGCCCAAGGTGGCTCACTTGGTCATCCCCGGCTGAGGCGTTAATGGCCGACGGTGCAAACCCAGGGCATAGGCCAGCCCGCCGAGGAGACTGATAGCCACCTGTACAGAAAAAAAGAGGAGCCCCAGGCATAGAGCTGGCTCTGGCTGAATCCCTTTAAGCCCCAGAAAATAGACAAAGGCTCCCTCCCTCACGCCAATGCCGCTGAAGCTGATCGGAATCAGTGTGGCGATGGTCACCAGGGGAAGACTGGCAAAGTAAAAGGCCAACGGAATCTCAATGCCTATCCCGACCCCGAGAAGGGCAACAGCTCCCATCCCCAGGGCCTGAAGACAGAAAGACAGGCACAACACAACCCCTAACATCCGCGGTTTTTGCCACAGGACAAGCAAGCCCGTCAACTGCTGCGAAATCCTGGGCCAGACACTCTTAAGGACCCTGTAGAAAAACGGCAGGCCAATCAGGCCACACACAATGAAAACCCCGCCAAGAGAGAGGATAGTGACGAAATGTCCAGGCAGGAGATCCGGCTTGAGCTGCACGGCCACCGCCCCTAGAAGCAACATGGCAATAAGGCCAAACAGACGGTCTCCCACGACACTGTAGGCGGCGAAAAATCTCCTCCCCTCCTCTCGGGACAGAAAGTGAACCTTAAGCACGTCTCCACCCAGACTGGTGGGAAGGAAGAGGTTGAAGTACATGCCGACAAAATAGAAACCTAGATAGGTCCGCCATCGTCCTGGGAAGGCAAGGGTATCTGCCAAGATCCACCAACGGATGCTGCTCAGAATCTGAGCCGCCAGATACATCAGAGAAGCAACCACCCAGACGGACATCGATAGATCTTGAAAGGAGGTCAAGATACCCTTTAGGCCGAACCGGGAGAAAAGCCACAAAAGAAGCCCCCCGCTGACACCGATCCTGGTCAACCACCCCGCCCATCGACGCACACCCGTCCTCACTCCAAGACCTCACGCACAGCATAGACCCGTTTTCCCGAAGACTCGTAGTAGGTCCGGACCACGAGCTCGCCCAGCAGGCCTAAACCTGCCAGAACGATTCCTGTGATTATTAAGAGGACACCTAAAAGCAGCAGAGGTCGCCCACCGATATCCTCACCTCGCCAGAGCTTCAGCCATGTCAAATAAACTTCAATCACGAAACCAATCCCAAACAGGAGGCCCCCGTTCAACCCAAAGAACTGAAGGGGTCGAGTGGCAAACTTCTGAAAGAATAATATGAGGAGCAGGTCCAGAAGAACCCGATACGTGCGGCCGATTCCATACTTGCTTTTCCCCATTCTTCGGGGCTGGTGTGTCACCACCACCTCCGTGATACGGGATCCGTATAAGCTGGCCAGAACAGGAATAAAACGGTGAAGTTCCCCGTAAAGCAGGAGATGCTTGGCCACGTCACCACGATAAGCCTTAAGGGAACATCCGTAGTCGTGAAGCTTAACGCCGGTAGCCGTCCGTATGAGCCAATTGGCCAGCATCGATGGGAGACGTTTTGACAAGAAAGGATCCTGCCGATCCTGGCGCCATCCGCTGACCAAATCATATCCTTCCTCCAGTTTGGCAACCATGTGAGGGATGTCTCGCGGGTCGTTCTGAAGGTCTCCATCCATAGCGATAACGATCTCACCTCGCGCATAGTCAAAACCGGCAGTCATGGCTGCGCTCTGGCCAAAATTGCGCCGCAAAAAGATAGCACGCAATTCAGGATTATCCGCCTTCATAGCACGGAGCACCTGCTGGCTGCCATCGGTGCTTCCGTCGTCGATCAAAATCAGTTCAAATGGCCGTCCCATGGGCCGCATGGCATCCAGGATGCTTTCAATCAGCAGCTGGAGATTCGGCTCCTCATTGTAGACAGGGACGACTATAGAGATCTCCGGGGACAAACCTGCACTCATAGATCACCTCTCTCAAAAACCCCTAGCCCTCCTGGAACACCTTTCCTGTCAGACACGGGGAAGGTGTGCTGTTCCTGTGTTTCTCGGGGATCCTTTCTTCCCGTTGATAGCGGATCTATAGTGAAAAATTGCCTGTGTGTAAAGGCCAAAACATCTCCCCCTTCCGTGCTCACGTTAACGCATAGAGCCCTCAGCCCTGGTAGCCCAGGACACCGAATGGCTATGGCTTTTCTTGCTGCGGATTTCCCGTATCAACCGGCCACCTATCATAACCCCTGAAATAAGCGCAAAAAAGGGATCAACAAGGTAGTCCCAGAGGTTTGGTGACTCCAGCAACCCCAAGTCATAGCCCAAGATACAGGCTACCAGTACTATCCCGAAGCGGTTTTTCACGAATACCAGTATAACCGTAATAACCATCAGGAGCACAAAGAGCAAAGAAAAGCTCCAGCCAAACTTGTAAGGGTCAAACCTACCGAGCCCCAGTGCCATTGGATAGAGTGCTAGGCCGGCCGTTAGACCAAATATACAGGAACTCAGAAATGCCTTTCTGTCAAGCAGTTTGATGTGTGAGGCATTTTCCCAAACCTTGCTGAACACGAGAGCTGTGAGAGGAATGCTGAAGTTAGCGTTTATACTGATTAGCCAACGGCCCAGAGGAAACCCCCCCACCGGGATGACCACGATGAGAGCCGCAAGGAAACCAAGGATGAGTGTTGTCCGCCAGCCACCAACGTTGTCTCTGAAGAGGCCAACGATGGATTGCCCTGCTACCATAACGAGCAAAAATGGAAATAAAAACGAGAAGGCAAAGGTAATCACTTTGAGGCCTTTTCTATCTGGGCGTTGATCCAGGTCTCATTAAATACTACATGCTTGATGCGTTTCCTACGCCACGTGTACACGAGATGAATTCGGCCATCCAGGCTCCGTATCAAATAGGGGTAGGAAAACTCCTGTCCTGGGCTATTTTCAATTTCCGCAACCCGCCCCCAGGTAGCACCACCGTCATGGGAGATTGCGAGTCGCAGGTTGTTTCGGGTTTGCTTGCTATCGTTGAAGGCCAACAAAATCCGTCCCTCAGATAGCAGCAAGACGTTAAGAGCAGAGTCAGGGTTTGGCAGTTCAAGGTTCTGTGGTTCAGACCATGTGGCGCCAGTGTCACCTGTAGTTGCCATCGCCACAACTCTGTCACCCGAACAACTCCGATAAAAGGCTCTCGCAACGCCGGAGCCGCAAGCCACAACCGAGGGCTGGATAAACGACCGACCACCTGCCATTCTGGTCTTTCGAAAAGTAATTCTCTGGTCTCTCTGCCCCCCCCAGATCCATAGTATTTCTGGAAATTTTCCCGCGCACTCATGGTAGATTGGTATGATAAAACCACCACCTTTCATGGGCAGGGGATTATTCCTGACAAGTTCACTAACATTAAGAAAGGGGCTGAGAGTCAGTCTTTGGCTCCCCGTCCACGTCGTCCCACCATCATGTGAGATTTTTACATTAAGGGAGCTGCCAGACCATCCACCCACAGTGATCGTAACGTAAATCAACCAAAGGCGGTCTTCGGAATCCGTAAAAATGATCGAATTTCCGACCTTCTTTACAAATCTGTGCAGCTCTTTTGAGGCGGATCCTCTATTCACAATTACCCTCGGCCTGCTCCAAGACATGGATTCTCCAGGGGCACGCACTGCAAAATATATGGCCGTATCTCTGGTGCCTTCTCTCGTACCTCCATACCAGCTCGCAACGAGGCTTCCATCAGCCATCTCGCAGATTGAACCCACATGAACCATTGCCAAGCCAGGATCGTTGCTGATGAACTCCTCGGCCATGTGCGGAGGACCATTATCCTCCGGAGCCAATGGTGAAAAAACGGCAAACGTCACGGGTTCATGATCAAACGCAGAAAGGTAACGCCACATAGGCCAAGCATGAAACAGGAGAGTTGCCAGAGATAGAATTATTACGGCCCGTCTATCCATTGGTATTGTCCTTAGGATGTACGCGATAGTAAAGGATGCTGGCCCGCAGATTCGCCAGAGATCGCATTTTTATTGCCTCTTTCCAGTCATCGACAGTAGCATCCTCACGGGCAAATCGTATCCATACCTGTCGCGAGTAAAAGGTCTTGAATTCACCTGCCTTCTC
>JABXJY010000314.1 GCA_013375385.1 Desulfobacterales bacterium | reverse complement strand
TGAGCCTTGTTGAGATTGCTTCGTCGCTTCGCTCCTCGCAATGACAGTGTAAAGGTTTTTATGAAACGCAACACTAGATATAGCAGTTAACTTTCTTGCCATGAAGGAGCATACAAAAGGAAAAAGATTAAAGGTCTCAGCCCTTATTTTCTTTCTCGCCTTTGTCATACGACTGCTTTTTATCCTGGAGACCATGAATATCCCTGCCTTCAGAACTCCCAATCCCGGCATGGATATCGACATTCACTGGCAGGCCGCACGGCTTATAGTGCAAGGGGCCACCACCAGTGAGCCTTATTTTGAGCTCATGATGCCCTCAACCCCCCTTCATCAATACTGGCTGGCCTTTTGGCAGGTGATTCTTGGTGATTCCCTCATTGCCCACCGCCTGCTGAATGCCCTCATTGCCTCTATTAGTGCGGTATTGATGTTCTGGTTGATGGTCAGAATAGTGGGGAGTAGGCTTATTGCGTTGATTTGCTCCATCGCCTGGGCCGCGCTACCGAGTCTCATATATTTTGACTCAACGCTCCACAAGTCAGCCCTCGAGATATTCGCTCTCCTTTTACTGATAGACGCCCTATTGGCGAAGCCCGGATCAGCTAGTAGTCTCTATCGTATCGGGAAAGGGATTGTTATCGGGATCTTGCTCGCCATCCTTCTGTTGCTCCAGACAAACACGTTTCTTTATTGCATCATAATAGTCGCCTTTATTGCCCTGGACAGAGGCATGCCAAGGAGAGAAAGGCTGCGGGTACTCATATCGGCACTCCTCATATTCACTTCAACGTTTATGCTCTATCAGCTTCGAGGTGACCTGTTTAAAAGCAAATACCCCTGGTTCTTGCCTCAGAAAGGAATTCACTTCCGAATAGGTTTTCATGAAGGCGCACACGGAGCCTACCATGAACTCGGGGACATCAAGCCCTGGCCTTACGGACATGTCTTCCAATCCCGACTTTACGCGGAGGCCAGGGCGAAGAAATCGATGACGCCTGCGGAGGCTGATCGGTTTTTTATTGATGAAGGCCTTGATTTTATTTTCAATAACCCTGGTGAATCCTTGAAAATCATAGCAACAAAGATCGGCCTATTCTTTAATAACTATGAGATCAAGGGCATTGATGACCTGTATTACTTGAAGACCCAATCAAAGACATTGGCCTACACCCCCCTGGGGCTGGGGGTATTGGTGCTATGTGCTGGATTGGGTGTAATAAGGCTCATAAACCTGAGAGAGTATAGGGTCTTATTTCTCCTCGTTGGGTTCCTGGCTGTTATGCTCGCGTCAAACGTATTGAGCTTTGTCACGTGGCGTTACAGGCTCCACAATGTGGTGCCTCTTATGCTCCTTGCGAGCCTTGGGTTACAGTACCTTCAAGCTCAAACGTCCGAATTCCTCAAATCTGAGAAGCCTTTTAACTCCAAACTCCTCAGGTATTGCTATTCAGTGCTGCTTCCCCTTGCGATTTGTGGTTGGATTGCCTATCGGCCGGTTTTGGAAGACTACAGACAGGGTTTTTTCAAGAGGGCTGCCGATAATGATAAATTGAGCCGGAGTGCCGAGAAGCTCCTCAGCCGTTTGGCTGATCTGGAACGAAGCGGTTCCCAGGGCCCGGAAATTATTGTGCAAAAGGCCTTGATTTTAAACAGGCTTCATCGCCATACTAACTCATATAGGCTCTTGAAGACGGTTCACGATGAGGGCTTCTCTCACCCTTTTGTTACCTCCAAGTACCTGGTATATCTCCTATGGCTGGGGAAATATGATGAAGCGGTTCAGCTGTTGAGGGATGTAAAGTCAAGGAGAGCGGCTTTTCTCCCACAAATCGTGAGATTTCTTAGAGGGCCGGAGAGGAGCGCCTATCTGGTTTTTATCAAACCACACATCGGTTAGCTTTAGAAGACATCATAGAATGAAGAAATATACTGGAATTTTTCCTTTTCCCGCAATGCCCTTTCCCTATCAATATTGTCGTATATCCTGATAAGCTTTAAGCGAGGTCTTCTCTGGCCGGAGTTGATCTCAATGGATCTCTTGTACGCGGATACCGCCTTTTCTATCTGGCCACGGTACAGCATCATATCCGCCATCATCTCGTACTTGGAGGCGCCAGCAAACGAATGATCGGGAATTTTGTCGAGATAAGAGGCCGCCTTCCCCATATCACCTTTTATGAGATATTTTCCCGCCAGGACAAGATTTGCAAAGGCAGAAGGCGGCTTGTTCATCTCCGAGGACCTTTCCCAATATTCTATGGCTTGATCCTTCAACCCCTTTGCATCGAGGATGATGGCATGGGTGTTATAGTAAGCGGTCATGTCATCAGTGCCCCGAATCGGAAGGAATTCCACAATGAAAAAGGCTATGGCTATTGACGAGTAGATCACGATACCTTTGATTTGCCTGTTTTTGATAAAGGAGAGCAGACAGTTGATTCCCATGACAGCAAACGGTATTAAAACCACCAACAGCGGTAACCGGTATCGTGTATTAGTGTAGAAGGCTATGAGGGTCGCCGCATACAAGAGGAAAATTGAGCTTAAGGCCAACAATTTCCTGGATCTAAAG
>JABXJY010000065.1:8643-11041 GCA_013375385.1 Desulfobacterales bacterium | reverse complement strand
CGTTCATAGAATAGTCAAAGAGAAAGGTCCGCAAAGGGTTCAAAAGCAGATGATTAAGAAGATGAGCAAAGCAGAGAGAAAAAAGAGGATACAGCAGCTTGAAAGAAGAATAGCTGAACTGGAGAAGAAGATCCTTGACATAGAGGCCAAGAAAAGTTCATGGGGAAGATAGGAAAAAACCCAACAATCTTTATTCATGGGCAAGAAAGTAGCAGCCAGGGGACAAAAGGTCTTTTTTTTAGAGACCTTTTTCCGGAGATGATTATCCCGGACTTTGTGGGTGATGTATCAACCAGGATGTCCAAACTGAACAAGATCCTCCTCGATAAAAGAGGGACAATTATGATAGGCTCTTCTCTGGGTGGGCTGATGGCTGCCTTGTATGCATTTCAAAATCAGAATAGACTGAAAAAACTCATTCTCCTTGCCCCAGCCCTAAACCTCCCAGAACTCAACCCATATCTATCGGAAAAGCTCACAGTTCCTGTTTATGTCTTCCATGGGAAAGAGGACGAAGTTATTCCCCCCAAGCCGATTCAGACCATTGCCAAGAAGGTTTTCACGAATCTAACCTTCAACCTCGTGGATGATGACCACCGTCTCTCCAGAACATTTACTTCAATTGATTGGGATCAGCTCTTAAGAAGTGCCTGAAATTGCAGAGTACCTAAAGTGATGATTGATAGTGAGGAATTAACTAAAGTTCTTGAAGGCGACAAAGGGGATTTGCCGACGACATTTTTGAAATATTAACTTCAGCTCATTTCACCTTTTAGTCACTTTAGTCACTCGACTTGTTACTCTTCTAGCTCCACATTCCAGTAGACATAATCCCTCCATGTCTGGGGCATATGCCTAAACCCTACTGTGATCGTCAAAACTGGCAACCATTCTGGTTTCTTGGGTTTTCTAACCAAGGTCATTGAGGCCTCTGAAGGAATCCTCCCCCCCTTCTTTCTATTGCACTCTATACAACAAGTAACAATATTTCCCCACTCTGTCTTACCTCCCCTTGCCCTCGGTAAAATGTGATCCCAGGTAAGGTCGGTCGGAGGGAATAGCCTGCCACAGTATTGACACCTGTAACTATCCCTAATATAGATATTCTGTCTGCTGAATCTAACTGGCGTCTTTGGCCTTCTTACAAATCTTAAGAGTCTGACAACCGCAGGCAATTTGATGGAAAAACTGACTGAATGGATCTCCCTGCTATACTCTTCAATCACCTCCACCTTGCCCAGGGTGAGCATAATAATTGCCTTCTTCCAGTTGATGACCTTAAGAGGTTCGTAAGTAATATTTAAGAGGAGTACCTGTTCCATTATAGCAAAGTTAAAGTGAGTTAAAGTGCCTAAAACAAACACAACAAACCCATAAGTCTGGTCGGGGCGAGAGGATTTGAACCTCCGACTCCCTGCTCCCAAAGCAGGTGCGCTACCAGACTGCGCCACGCCCCGAATAATATAAATCTAATACCTTATTTTCACTAAAAAAATCAAGGAAATTATGAACAGAAGGTCCCTGATTCTCTATTTACCATATCTTTTTATTGACTTTGTAGAGATTAGATAATATCTATTCTAACAAAAATCAAGGGAAGTAAAGTCAAATGATAGATATTCAAAATCAAAGAGATGATCGCAACATTGATATAGACAAGGTTGGGGTAAAGGACATCCGGTATCCAATAACGGTTCTGGATAAACAAACAAAAACCCAGCAGACTGTGGCCCTGATTAACATGTACGTTAATCTTCCCAGGGACTACAAAGGCACTCATATGAGCCGGCTTGTCGAGATCCTGAATGAACACGATAGAAGGATTTCTATTCAGAACTTCTCAGATATCCTCTCCACCATGAAAAAACGGCTCAAAGCTGAAAGTGCACACATGGAAATATCCTTTCCATACTTTATAATGAAGTCTTCTCCTGTCACCCATAGCCAAGGACTGATGGAATATCAGTGCACCTTCAAAGGCAGTTTAAATAAAGGGAAAGATCTGGTGATTTCGATAAATGTACCCATCACTACCCTCTGCCCATGCTCAAAACAGATAAGCAATTTCGGTGCCCATAACCAGAGGGGAGAGGTCAGATTGCAGGTCAGATTCAAGAAGTTCGTATGGATAGAGGACCTCATAAAACTGGTAGAGGAGGCTGCCTCCAGCGATGTTTACTCTGTCTTGAAAAGGGATGACGAGAGATATGTAACTGAAAAGGCATATCAAAATCCTAAATTCGTAGAGGATATTGTAAGGGACATAGCCAGGAAACTTGAGCACGATCCAAACATAACCTGGTTTGCGGTTGAGTCAGAGAATTTTGAATCCATTCACAACCACAATGCATATGCATATATAGAGAGGGATAAAGAAAAGGTGCATAGATAATCTATC
>JABXJY010000065.1:0-8543 GCA_013375385.1 Desulfobacterales bacterium | reverse complement strand
CAAGGGGAAAGTGAGACATGGCTGATGACTTAAAGAAGATGTATAGGACGGTGATGGATGACAATTTTCCACCTCAGATCACAATAAGCTTTGGCGATCAAGAACTGGTATACAGTAAAAGAACCTGGAAGATACCTGATAATACGGCAGGTGAGTTGATCGAAAAAGGCCTCAGGTATGGAGAAAATCCGGGCCAGGAGGCAGCACTTTATGAACTGATAAACGGGAACCTCACGCTCGGTGAGTGTCAATTTATTGAACCAGGAAAGGGCCTGGTTTCGGCCATAACTGAAGAACAATTGATCCAGAGCGGGAAACACCCAGGCAAAATCAATCTAACCGATATAGACAATGCACTCAATATATTAAAATACCTCTCAGCAAGACCGGCTGCGGTAATCGTTAAGCATAATAACCCTTGTGGTGTTGCCTATGGTTCAACCATTGCCGATGCCTATCAAAAGGCAAACATGGCAGACAGAATAGCAGCCTTCGGCGGCTGCGCAGTCTTTAATAGACCCATTGACAAAGAGACAGCCCAATTAATCAGCAACAATTATCTCGAGGTAGTGGTTGCACCTGAGTTTGAAGGAGAAACTATATCTGTGCTCAACAAAAGCCCAAATCTCAGGATTATCAAGATCAGCAGGATTGATAGACTAGCCGAGTATAGGGAGAGACGGTTCGTTGACTTTAAAAGTCTTATCGACGGTGGACTAGTTCTACAGCAATCCCCTATAAATATGATAAAATCACCAGATGATTTCAAGCTGGCATCTGCCGAGTACAAAGGAAAAGTATACGAAATTGCCAGGAAACCTACGAAAGACGAATATGCCGATATGCTCTTTGGCTGGCAGGTGGAGCAGGGTATTACATCTAACTCGGTTATCTATGTTAAGGATGGGGTAACCGTTGGCATTGGCACAGGAGAACAGGATAGAGTGGGTGTGGCGGAAATTGCTATTTACAAGGCCTATACCAAGTACGGGGATTCCCTCTGTTTCAGAGAATACGGTATCTCGTACAAGGAGTTGGAGGCTGAGATAAGGAAAGGCAAGAGAGATGCCGCAGGAAAGGAAGCGATAGATAAGGCAACCAGTGAGGCCCACGGTGGGCTCAGAGGCTCAACCATGGTATCGGATGCATTCTTCCCCTTTAGAGATGGGGTGGATGTTGCTATAAAGGAGGGGATAAGGGCCGTTGTTCAGCCAGGAGGCTCGCTGAGGGACTTTGAATCAATTGAGGCCTGTAACGAGGCCAGTCCTCAGGTTACCATGGTATTTACCGGCCAGCGGGCATTCAAGCATTGAAATCTTTTTAACGACTGTTTCTGACCCCTCCCCTCTTTGCCCAGCGCTCGATTATCAGACTTAAAAAAAACCCCTGCGTAACCAGCCATTTTTTTGTTCCTCCCACAGCAGACTAAATTGTGTAAGGATCTCACAATGAATAGATTCTCCTATGCAGCCAAGGTACTTCTCATGGGGCTGTTTGCTGCCCAGGTTCTCGCTACCATACATGTCTACCTATCCAATGCCCACCTTTACCGTACCCTCATGGCCATAAAGGATGCTGGTTATCTCGCGATACCCAACCAGCGGATCATGCATAATCTCGGGGAATTTGGCCCTGCCTTTTTCGGGGGTCTTTTTTTCACATTGAGCGTGGGTGTTAGCCTCTCCCTCTTCTCCCTTGGTGCGGTCTGGGTTTGGGACCGTCTTCTCTCACGAAGAAAATTCCTTCTGATATTGCCTTTGCTGCCCTGGATAGGATGTCTTTTGGTAGTGAACCGTCAGGGCCTTTGCCCCATGGTCACTTCCTATTTTCTCGTCATACCCCCTCTTGTCTTTGTGGCCACTTTGAGATGGATCCCTCCAAAAACCAGGCAAAGGGTTTGGTTACAAAGAATGGTTCTCTCTTTTCCTGTATTGGTGCTGGCAGTCTTATGGACATCTCAAATGGACAGCCACCTGTTTCTGGACCTCAGGGACAATCTCCTCTTATCCAATCCTCTGGGAACAGAGATCAATGACTTTTACTATAAATACACCCTCTACCCTGCTGAGGTCTTCAAATCCTTGGATCAGAAGATTCTCAAGACCTGCAACCTTGAAAACATTCAGGAGGAGTCTAATCTACGATCTATGGAAAGGGAATTACTCAATCACGACTACCTTCGTGTGGCGGGAGACGCAGCAGTTGATCTGAAGATAGTGCAAGAGGGCAATGCTCTCGTCTTTGACAGCAGGGGGAGGACGATACTGCGAGCCACGGCCAAGGAATTCTTCACCAATCCAGGAGCAGTGCTGAAGGAATTCTCTTCGAAGACTGATCGGTACACCTTTTTCCGTCACTTCACCTTCTTTTCTCTTTTGATCGGATTCCCCATTACCCTGTATGTTATCTTTTATGCCTTTTTCCATCTTGTATCACGCTTTTTTCTGGATGCAAGGACCTCCTCGGTGATTGCCTCAACCCTCTGTTTTTTCATTGGCGCCACCTTACTGGTTCTCTTTCATCAGACCAGAGTAAGAGAGGCCGAGGTAAAGGATTTGGCTGAAGCCTTGGAATCAGAGCGCTGGCAGAACCGGGTCGCGGCCTTGAAAATCATACAGCAGAAAGGTATAGAGGTAGGTGAGTTTCAGGCCTCTCAAAGTATGCTGACGAGCCCACATATCCCTGAGCGGTACTGGTTGGTAAGGGCTTTAGGCGTTAGCCGGCAATCTGAAACGTACAGAGATGTCCTGGCCTTTCTGGATGACCCCCATCCCAATGTGGTTTGCATGGCCTTTTATGCCTTAGGGCAGAGGGGAGACAGGAGGGCCGTCAATGAGATCATAGAGAGGATTGAAACATCCGATCACTGGTACAGCCAGTGGTATGCGTACAAGGCCTTGAGGACCCTAGGATGGAAGCAGACAAAATCGAAATAAGAACCCTGATCATATCCCTTGCAACAATCGTTTCCACTGAAGTTGCCACAAGAGTCGTTATTTCACTGGGCCTGTACTACCCGATGATTATTCTGGGTGTGGTGCGCCTCCTAGAAATAATCTTGATTGTATTGATTGTTATGATCTGGGGAAAGGGCATGCCGTCCATAGGATTGGCTCGATCCAAGATGGTTCCCGGGCTCAAAAGGGGGATGATCTGGTCGGCCGGTTTCGGAATGGTCGCCTTTCTTGTGTTTGTTGTATTGTTTGCTGCTGGGATTAATGCCCTGACCCTTATACAGGCCCACCTGCCTTCAAAATACAGTGAAATTGCCCTTCTTTTCTTTATTGGTGGCATAATAGGACCCATAGCAGAAGAGGTCTTTTTCCGGGGAATCCTCTACGGCTTCTTCAGACGATGGGGCGTGGTGATGGCCCTAGTCTTAAGCACCCTGGTCTTTGTGCTGACCCACCCTACTAATCATGGGGTCCCTGTCACCCAAGCTGTGGGAGGGGTTCTCTTTGCAGTGGCCTATGAGGTGGAGGGAAGCCTGATGACCCCCATTACCATCCATGTTCTGGGGAACATGACTATCTTTACTCTTTCGTTGCTATCTCAGTGCAGTGTCCCTTGAGCATTTGTACTGAAAACCAAAATGTTCAAGACACGACACACAGATGGATATTGAGTAAACATAACACATTGATATTACAAAATAAAAAAAAAGACGCGGCTGTTCAATTATCGGCACACGGGATAAGGCATCTATACCCTTCTACCTTTCAAAGACATTTTGACCATGGCGAAAAGCTGCAGAACCCTCATCCAGTATAGTTGCCAGACCTTGAGTTCAGGGGAATCTGCAAATACCTGCCTCAATATTTCCGGTCTTGGAAACAGGGTTTCGAAAATGAGAGAAAAACGCCTCTGCACTCCCTTTCCGGAGGAAAACAGGAGAAGAGGAGCCCAGATAGGAAGGGAATCCCCTTTTATCCTCTCTGTCAGAACCTTTTTCTCCAAGAAATGCCGTCTCTTCCGTTCCAGAAATTGGCGCACCTCCTTAGGGGGGTAAAAATCAAACAAGTGAAGGAGGAGAAAAAAGATATAGGAAATGATCTTTTCCATCCCCAGTTCCTTGACGCGAACTATGAGTCCTTCCCAATCACACTTCTCCCAACCGCTGACCAAATTCTTGATGTCCACCAACCAGATCAACCTATTCACATTATGCTTCAATGCATGAAGACTCAGATAAAGAACCTCGTCATATCGGCTCAAACACCGGGCCTCCTGGCCCTCGAAGTGTATGATCCGGGTATCATAATAGATATATTCTTGATCTTTGGTGAGGAGCAACTTATGGGCCCTAATGCGATCAGCCCATAGGATGTGGGTATGAATATCAAAGGTGGTTGAGCCTTTTCTGAAGGTATTGGGATAGATGGGATCCCTCTGGTAGCCCTGGCTGCTCAGGATACCTATGAGGCCGGAGTAGTCCTTTTGTAATACCCAGAGATCAATGTCCGTCAAAGGTCTCAGACCAACATCCTCATAGACCTGTTGCAGGAGAGCAATTCCCTGCATGAGTACCACCTGAATCTTCTCTTGATTCAGCTCCTGCAGGGCTTCCTTTAGCTCATGAATGAGTTTGAGGTTAAAGAGAACAGTCTGGTGATAAAGAGACCTAAGTGTTTCTCTTTGATTGTGGCCCAAGGTATCCAGTACCCCTGATTTCAGGAGATTCTTGTAAAGCAAGCAGGCCAGGCCTTCCTCATCTTACACCTCATTAGATCATATTTTCAGAGACTCTAAAAGATGACTAATATCAGTCCGATGACGAGACTCTTCGCTCCCTTCGGCAGCTCAGTTGGCAGCCTGAGGATAATTTCCTCGACAGGCGTACATCTTTCCGTTTTTCAGGGCTCCTAATATTTCCTTTTTAGTCCTTCTATGAACAAGAAAAGCCGTGGGGAAATTCCCGAGCCTTTCTCCTGCCTCACCTTCCTTATGAAAATCTGCTGTGGATATTCCCCATACCGGCCTATCTCTTTTTCCTTCACAGTATGCCAGAAGTACTCTATCCCACATATTCCCTGGCTCTGTAACCGTTATATTATCTCCATACAGGGCAGCGAATCCCGTATAGCCTTTACTCTCCTCGAGGACATTGGGGTATGGTTGAGTATCTAAAAATATTGGACCCATCCTTCTCCTGCCCGATCTTGTTTCAGGATAATTCCAGAAGGTCATTCCCCCTTCGAATTCACATAATCTATCAGAAGTTGATAGGGGCTATACCCTGATCGCCGTGATACTGATCAAAGGGAGAGCTTCTAGAAGGGTCAGTATTGATAATGAACAGGATGGATAAGACACCTATTGTTATACCAGATACCCTGTAAGTACCTTTCCGTCTTAGAAAAAAGACACCAATAATAAGAGGAACAAAAAAGATGAATATAATAGGAAGGAAATCCGCTGTAAATCTGGTTGAAAAACCATTGTGAATTATTGGGAGATCCCGATAATCTTCAGCTCTTTCAAGTCCAATGGTCAAAATCCGCCTTTCATAGTTATGGGCGGTAAGGTTCTTCTTGAAATAGGAGCCGGTCCAGGAATAGAAGGGTGTCGTTTCAGAACCTGGGATTATGATCATATCAGGATACTTTTCTTGAACTTCCTTGATACTATTCAGATAATTCTCTGCCGCTCCTTTGTTGATTGAATGTAACTCCACCCTTTTTTTTAGGACATTCCTCAACGGGAAGAGGCCGTATTCCATGGCCAATCTATCATGGTCATTGATAACCAGGACACCAAAGCCCTTCTTCTTTGCCAATTGCACAAGAGATTCCAGGTCATAAGCCCCGTCACTGAAGTTTGTGCGGAGGTCAATTAAGCCGGCGACCTGTTGATAATCGGTGCAAAAAGAATCTGCCACCCAGAAGGTAAAAAGGATGGCAGCGAACATTGCAAGAAAGGCCATTCTTTTAATAAACCTCTGTGCCCCCATTACTTAACCCCAAAGGATTTTTCTTCTTTCTTAACAATTCGAGGTATAATTGATCAATCTTTTGCACCATGGAATCTGATCCATACTTTATGGCCATTTTCTTTCCTTTTTCCCCCATCTCTTTTCTTTTTTTTGGATTCGCAAGCAGGGATTCTATGCCACGAGCCAGGGCTCTGGCATCTGCTGCCGGGACAAGCAGTCCATTTTCTCCTTGAATGACCAGATCGGGGACTCCGCCAACATTGCTGGCAACAATAGGCTTTCCGGCCGCCATAGCCTCTACCAATACCCTTCGCATTCCTTCGTTTAATGAAGGAAGAACGAGAATATCCAGGACTTGCATGATCTCAGGAATGTCATCGCGCCATCCTAAAAATATCACCCTTTCAGGTACCCCCATTCGAAAAGCTTCTGTCCTCAACTCATCTTCTAAGTCACCTTTCCCCACAAAGACTAACGTTATCTCAGGATAGCTCTGCCAGACCTGTGCCATGGCATTGAGTAAGTACATTGGTCCTTTGATCGGAAGCAACCAGCCAACTGTACCGACCACCAGCCCTTTCGGGGTTAGTCCCAAGCATTTCTTCTTATCTTCAATGTTGACCTTTGGCGTCGTGTATCGATCTATCTCCACCCCACTGTGAACCGTCGATATCGTGTCTGCATCACAAACAGAAAATGCGATATAGTCGTTTCTTTCCCCTTCAGTAAGGGCAACCATACAATCCGTGATAGAGGCTGTAAACCTTTCTATCACAAGAAAGAATCTGGAAGCCACAGGACCGAAGTGGCCTTAGAAGACGTGGCCATGAGGTGTATGGACTATGATGGGCACGCTGGTCATTCTGGCCGCCCAGCGGCCCAGGATTCCTGGCTTGGAGGTATGGGTGTGAACGATGACGGGCCTTTCCTGAACCATCAACATCCATAGGGAGAAGAAGGCCCGAAGATCTCGAAGGGGGTCTATTCTTCGAACCAAAGAGGGTATGGGAACAACCCTTACGCCTCGCTCCTTAGCCTTTTCAATTCCTCTCTGAACCGATTGCTTCTCCCAATCGGTCATCCTGGACTCAAAGGAAAGGCCATGGACCAGTACCAGCTCATATCTCTCAGTCAATCCAAGGCAGGTGAGCAAAGTGTTTTGAGCAGAGCCTCCCCTATCAAGGCGTGTAATGACATGTACGATTTTTATTCTGTCTTTCATACCTGAGTTCTAAGAATGCTCCACGGATTCCGCACACTACCAAGTAGTCTCAACATCTAAGAAATCCAGGATTCTCCGGTCAGATGTTAACAGAGGCATTCCTAGTACCCTGGAGGTCGCGACAATAATCTGATCCGCTGGGTCTTGATGGAAACCCTTAAGCTGCGTGCTCTCCACAGCAATTTCTGGTGAAAGCTCAGCAACATTTATTCTATACTCACCCAGAGACCTTCTTATCCATGTAATGGTTGGTATCGAAAAAGAGATTCTTTTCTTCTCAACCAACTTAGCCAACTCCCAACAGGAAATTGTGGAAATCCATTTCTGTCTTGCCTCATCGATAAACCTTTTTGCCTTGTTGGATAACAAATCCCTCTTCTCGATGCTCACCCAGATCCACACATGGGTATCGAGCAAGACCTCATTCACTTCAAAACCTCCCATTCATCTTCCGCCACCGGGGATACGATATCACCCAGGAATATAAGAGTGTCTTTAAGGGGAATGTCATCTTTCTGATGATTAACAGGTATGATCTCAGCAATGGGTTTCCCTCTCTTGGTTATGATAACCTTCTTTTTTTGCCTCCTGACATCTTCCAGAACAGCAAGGCAGGTGGCCTTGAACTTTGATACGGATAGAGTTTCCACGTCTCCCTCCTTAGAATTGATTATGGTCAAAATACCATAGTCATATTATTCTCTTTATATTGTCTTGTCAATCAAGAACTGCAATGATACACTCCATCCTCAAAGATATTTGAGCCCTAGAGAGGATTACTTACGATTCCAGACTCTCCCGGAACAAATCTTCAAGTCTATCAAGATTCCTCTCCCATGAATAACGTGCCTCCACAAAGGCCCTGCATCGAACAGAGACATCCTGCCAGAGCTGGGGATTATTCCTGAATTGCTGACCGGTCTCGATGATCGAAGATGCCATGGAATCTGGTTTAGTGTCTTTGAAGAGATATCTGGAATCGAGTTTACCCAAAATCTCCACGGTCCCACCCACCGGTGTTCCCAGCACAGGAAGACCTGATGCCAATGCTTCCAGGGTAATCAGACCAAACCCCTCCAGTTCTATGGTGGGAAGAACAAAGACATCAGCCATGCGATAGTAATCCGGAAGGTCTTCTTCCGGGATAAAGCCAACAAATCTAATATAGCTTTCAACTCCCAGTTCCTGACTCAATGAAATAAGGTTTTCTTTGAGTGGTCCCTCTCCACCCAGAATGAGATAAATATCAGGCACCACCTCAATCATTTGTTTGACAGCATACATAAGATTCTCCAGCCCCATCCTCGGTTCCAGATCTCTTACGGTAAACAATACTGTTTTTTCTTCGGGAATGTTCAGATGTCGCCTCATTTCTTCCTTATCAGCAGC
>JABXJY010000064.1 GCA_013375385.1 Desulfobacterales bacterium | reverse complement strand
ACACCTGCCTGCCGCAGGCATGGTCCGCTTCCAAAATTACTCTCTTAAGTGGTAAAGATCAATCTCGGATCAAGAATGGAAATAGAGGTTGAAATTTTCCTGATCCTTGTGTCAGAGTTCCTACAGGTTCAAAAAGCAATTTACTATCACTTGATCTTACCAGATCGCTTGACTGAGATGTGACCTGATATCTTCATCCGCAGTGATAAATCCATTGTCTGTTATTCTGGCCTCCGCTGCCAACATCCTGTCAAAACGTCTCTTGTCCAGCCGATTTTCAAGGCTTCATCGATAATCTCATTCAAAGGAATAGATGATATCTTTAGGTTAATCACTTTGAATAGGTAGTTTAAAATCCTTTCCGGCCTTACGGTTATCCGACCCATCTCGAACAGGTATTGAAGTTCCAATCTACTCATTTGCGAAATCATGACCTCGTTATTTTCAATCGCCTGTTTGGCCTTTTCAGTAAGCTTTTCGGTTAGCCCCGCAAATAGCCAGACAACAATATGTGTATCCAGATAGGCTACAGTTTATCTGTTTCGAGCCATTGAGCCACCTTCAGTTTAATCAGTTCATCAGGATCGCCGACAATACAGTCGTGAGGTTTGAGGTTGTCCAGTTTGCTCTTCCTTTCCTCCAGGACGATCTTTAATCGGTGTCCGTTTCTTTCAATTTCGGCAGGAATACCCGTCCTTATGACTTCATCTACAATCTTAAACAGGTTATTCCTTAGTGCTGTAAGGGATAATGGAGCCATTTTTCACCCCCTTTAAATCCGGATAAGAATAACACGGCATTCCTACCGCGACCCTGTCGTAATTTCATGACCATCAGCGATGCTCCCCGCTACCCTGATAATATGTTCCAGTTGTGAACGATTCATCATATATCTTCCACCTTTCCCTCGGAGCGAGTATGCCGCAAAATGGGCTGGATTGCCTCAGCCGATCGGGACGGTGGTGGCTTCCTGAACAGTTGCCATATCTCCTCCTAGAGATCAAAATCGATAGCGGCCAACCTTTTCACCTCTTTGAGGTCGGTAAGATCAAAGGTGATAGGGGTAATGGTTATCCGGTTTCCCATAAGGGCCTTTAAGTCGGTATTTGGCGCGCTCTCTTCAACTGGCGTTTCACTGGCCAACCAGTAATAGACATTCCCCCTTGGATCGTTCCTTTTTTCATATCTATCCCTGTGTCTGACGAGATCCTGGGTGGTAAAGGATATACCCGTAATCTGATCCTCAGGTAAAGCCGGTATATTTACATTCAGGGCCGTTCCCTCTTTCAGGCCGTTCTCCATGACAAATCTGATTATCCTGCGGGAAAATCTGGCAGCAAAGCTAAGGTCAGGATTAGTCTTGGTATTCAGTGAAATAGCAACCGATGGGAAACCCAGGAAGGCACCCTCCGTGGCTGCGGAGGCAGTTCCCGAGTATAAGATGTTTATCCCCACATTGGATCCCAGGTTGATCCCTGAGAGGATTATATCTGGCCTTTGTTCCAATATCTCCTGGACAGCTATCTTAACACAATCAGCAGGGGTACCGCTTACGCCGTAGCCGAAGAAGACCCCATTTCTCTTGAACCGCCGAACCCTCAATGGGTTAGATAGGGTAATAGCGTGTCCTACCGCACTCATCTCTGTTTCAGGGGCGACCACAGAGAGCTCGAAATCACCCTTTAACTCCTCATAGAGGGCGATTAAACCCTCTGCTAATATGCCATCATCATTGGTTAACAATACTCTCATCTTCACCTAACACCAGTACCTATACAACATCCAAGAGAACAATAGAAGTCTAAAAGTTGGGAAATTGGCCGAACTTCAGATAGTTTCAAGAAATTGATCGGAAAACTCCCCGGCTACATCCAAAAATGTTTTCAAGAGATTCGAAAGATATTTATCCTTGTGATAAATGATATAGAAGTATCTTATGATATCCTTATTATCTGAAAAATGGAGTACCTTTATCCTCCCTTGATCTTTCTCCAGCCTGACCACATTATTTGATATGATGGAGACGCCTAACCCCGCTTCAACCGCTCGTTTGATTGCCTCGTTACTACCCAATTCCATTACCGTTTCTACGGAAACCTTATTCTTAATTAATTCTTGTTTTATGAGTTCCACGGTACCAGAGCCTTTCTCGCGCATAATCATCTTCTGCCCGTTTAACTCCTTAAAAGAAATAACCTTTTTATGGGCTAGCTCGTGATCAGGGGGAGTTATCAAAACCAACCTTTCTTTGATAAAAGGCTTTAGCACCAAGTTTTTATCAAAATAGTCAATTCCTATAAAGCCGATATCGTTCTGAAACGATAGGATCTCCTCAATCACCTGGGAAGAATTACTGATATCCATATGAATTTCGATATCGGGATACTCTAGCTTGAAAATTTCAAATAGTTGCGGCAAATAGTAAGAGCCGATGGTTCTACTTGATCCAATCTTCAATTTCCCCCTGTCCAGCGATTTCATTTGCCGAAGGGCCTTCTCCATTTCATCTGAAAGATTAAAGATTCTTTCAGCATACGATAAGAGCAGTTTCCCTTCTTCGGTAATCGTTATTCCCTTACCGGACCTATTAAACAACTTCACATTGTAGTCTTCTTCCAACAGATGGATTTGAATAGAGACAGCGGGTTGGGTGAGAAAAAGCTCTTTGGCGGCCAAGGTAACACTGCTATTTTTTGCAACTGAGTAGAAGATACGCAACTGATTGAAGTTCATTATTTGCCCCTTTCCGCAGCAATACGAGATGATTGTAATATAAAATTAATAAATATTAAACATTTATTTTATTAATTTGACTTATAATAAATAATCTCATATCTACTGTGTCCAGAACAGAAGGTCTACATGTCTAAGGTGTCCAAAAGAGTTAAGGTAATGAGCGCTCAAGAGGCTGTTGAAAACCTTGTTTTCCATGGCGCCATTATTGGGATGGGAGGTCAAAACGTTACCAGGTGTGCAGTGGCTTTAGCCCATGAAATCATCAAACAGGGCAAAAGAGATCTCACGCTTACCGGGTGCAACCTCTCCATTCATATGGATCTTATGGTGGGAGCGGGATTGGTTAAGAAATGTGAATTCGGGTTAGGTGGCCTGGGAAGATTCGGTGCAACATTCCAATTTAGACGGGCTATTGAAGAAAGGAGGATGGAGGCGGAGGATTATGATCATCTAACAATGGTTTGCAGGTTCTTGGCAGGTGAAATGGGGATTCCCTTTATCCCTGTCAGAGGCCTGATGGGCTCTGATATTCTCAAGTATCAAGCACCCTCAACCAAGAAGAAGTTTGAAATAATCAATAATCCATGGAATCAAGGGGAGAAAGTTCTGCTCGTTCCGGCAATGGAACCGGATGTCACTATCGTTCATGTGCAAAAGGCGGATGAGATTGGAAATGTCTTAATACAGGGAATTGCGTGTCATGAGCCAGAGCTAATCAGGGCGTCCAAGACCACAATCGTATCCTGTGAAGAGATTGTCCCCACCAGGTTTTTCAGGACCAATTCCGATTCCACAACAGTGCCTTACCACTATATAGATGCGGTAGTTGAACAACGATTCGGTGCCTATCCTGCCGCGACCACTGGATATTATAGCTTTGATGCTGATCATATTAACTACTACCAGCAGCGTTCACGGGCCGGGGGCGAGGAATACAAGAAGTACCTGAATGAGTATGTATACGGATGCGAAACATTTGATGATGTTCTGGAAAAATGCGGCGGGGTAAAAAGACTAAATCACCTACACCGGGAGATGCTTAGATTGATGTAAACCCCGTTAGAATGGGGGGCTTTAGAGCCTGCCCTCAATAAGGAACCTAAGATTTTATCTTTGCCATTCCCGCCATAAATGACTGGGCTTTCTAACGGGGTAAAGGAGAAGGGTTTCCATGGAGAAAGTGTATTCAGAGAATTACAGCGGAGATGAGTTAATGGCTATTGAGGCAAGCAGATTCATCAAAAGCACCGACACGGTGATCCTGGGCACAGGGTTGCCTATGGTGGCTGCAATCTTTGCTCAAAAGACTCATGCTGTCGGCGTGAATTTCGTCGTGGAGAGTGGGTCCATTGATCCAATCCTTCCGTTTGCCCCCTTCACGGTAGCCGATCCGATAATCGGCCACATGGCCGTAAGAACAGGTAGTTTAAGGGAGGTGTTGGGTTGTATGGTTCAGAGAGGCCTTGTAGACGTTGGCTTTCTGGGCGGGGCTGAGATTGATCAATTTGGAAACATTAATTCCACCTGCATTGGTGACCCCCAGAGCCCAAAAGTTCGTTTCCCGGGGAGCGGTGGTGCCAATTGCATTGCCTCATGTGTTCCAAAGATCCTGATCATTACGGAACATGAGAAGCGGCGTTTTCCGGCAAAGGTCCAATTCATCACAAGCCCAGGATACATTGATGGCCCAGATGGGCGAAAGAAGGCCGGTCTGAAGATGGCCAAGCCGGATATCATTGTCGTAACAGACCTGTGTGTAATGCAGATAAACCCTGATACGGGAAGGTTAGAATTAACGAAACTTATGCCAGGCGTAACAATTGATGAGGTTTACAAGAATACGGGATTTGAGCCAAGGTTGAGAGGGAAGATGGGGGAAGTAGAGCTTCCCACTGAGGCAGAGCTCAAGATCTTGAGGGAGGAGGTCGATCCGAACCACATTTATCTAAAGGAATTTTCAAAGCAACCAAGAACCTAGATTCTCTCATTTACCATGAGCAATCGTTATACAAAAACTGAAAATAATTAGTTTGACTTATAAGGGTTTTTCTTGATTCCCTGAGAAGAAATTCCTCGGATCATAATGGAACAGATGATAGAGCAAGGGGGGTAACTAAAAAACAAGGAAAGGAGGAACATGATGGATAGAAAGCCCTTGTTAGAGAGAAAGACCGCTATATCGTACAGGACAGAAGAAAAAACCGTTTTGCGCGGGTACAATCTGAGCGATTTAGCAGAGGAGGGATATACCTTCTGTGATGCGTTGTTTGTGTTATATCAGGAAAGACTTCCCACTGAGAATGAAGAGAAGATGCTTGAATATGAGACTGCTGAGTTTTTAGAGCATTCCATGTCTCCGTCAGCAGCTGGAGCCGTTGCCGTCATCAGTGGAAGGCCCAGCCTTCCCGCCGCCATAGCTGCAGCAGTTATGACCTTTGGTAGTGCCCACGGGCCAGGCGCAGCCCATGGATACATGATGCATCGATATATTGAGCGTGCCCGGGAGGAGGGAGTGTCGCTTGAGGAAATGGGCAAGATCCTGGTTGATGAGTATTTGGATGCCGGACTCCCGGTTATGGGTCTCGGACAGCCCCAACACACTGATGGTGACCCAAGGGCAGAACCGACTCACATCAAGCACGAAGAATTAGGGGTAGGTGGCGTATATCTTGAGCTCCAGAGATCCGTTGAAAAGCACTTTAATGAACGACGGGAGAAAGAAGGGAAATCATATGTTGCCGTTAACATGATTGGTGCCGGTAATACCGCTTTGGCCGAGCTTGGTTTTTCTCCTAACGCTGCGTGGTGCATCGGTTGTGTTTGCCGTGGTTTCAGCTGCGCGGCACATGCGCTTTATACCATGAAGAAAGGGCGTGCCTGGGCGGCATCAAAGAGAGAACCCATGATTCAAATGCTTGATCTTTCCATGATTAAATACGTTGGTCCTGAGGATCGACCCGTTCCAAGTCAGGAGGAAAGACAGGAGTATGCCAGAAAACAAAAAGAGGAAGGAGAATATAAGAAATGGGCACTATAGGAAATTTAGATGATCCAAGACTTCGTTATGATTATGAACAGAGAGAGCATGGAACTGTTGAGCCTGACACGAAAAGGGCACCATTCCGATGGGTCTCCGAGGTTGCCTACAAAAACGTTCATCGGATCGTTGCCAGGGGGTATGATACGACTGAACTGGTTGAGCAGGGATACAACCTTGCTGATATGATCTTTATCGATTATCAGGCCAGAATCCCATTACTCGAGGAACAAAAGATGTTGAATTACGTGATGATTCTTGCGCTGGATGATGGGCTGTCCTCACCTGCCGCCATATCAAGAATTGTCACCAGTTCTCAGACGTTGTTAACACAGGCCGCTGGCTCATCGATTTTGGCCTTTGGACATGCCTATGGGGCTTTTGATGCCTTTGGTAAGATGCTTGATAACTATCTTGCCATGGCGGAAAAAGAGGGAAAGACACAAGCCGAGATTGCCGAAGTCCTGGTAAGAGAACATCTGAACGACGAGTATCTTGGTGTTTCCAGTTTGATGTTGAAGGACCCTGCAGCCAAACGCATGTTTGCACGCGCAGAAAAACTCGGTGTAGCCGGACAATATATCGCATTCACCAGAGAAATTGTAAAGGCAGCGCAGAAGATTAGTGAAGAACCCCTAGACCTGGATATGCTGGGCGCAATGGGAGCCACCATGATGGATTTGGGATTTTCTCCCGAAGCCACCTGGGCAATTTTGGCTGTCACCCGTGCATTTGCAGCCGGCGCCCATTTCTGCGAAGAAATGGAGAGAGAGCCTTTTGAGAGATTTGGGCAGCGTTTGACCCCGAAAGAATACTATGATGGTCCTGAAGACCGACCAGTGCCTCCACTGGAGGAAAGGGAGAAATTTGCCGCTGCTGAACAGTATAAAACACCTGAGGAATGGAAAGAAGGCTTTGATAGAAAGCAGAAGATGAAGGGAACCGGATGGGCCATTGTAGAGGACATCGCCGATCCTCGCACCATGAAGAAGTAACTCAAGACAAGGAGGAAGATGAGGTTTTTCTCATAGGATTTTACTAGCCTGTAACTATTCTAAAGCATATAATTTAATATCAAGAAAGGGAGGTCAGGTGGAAACTATGGAAGATAACATTCAAGAGATGTATGAGAGGGCACGAAAGGCCTTTGAAGAGGTAGAGTTTTGGCCTCAGGAAAAGGTAGATGAGATGGTTGCCGCAGTAGGCTGGGAGTGGCAGAAGGAGGAAAACCTCAAGGCAGTGGCAAAGCTTGCGGTGGATGAGGGTAAAATCGGTGTCTACGAAGATAAACTCAGCAAGATAAAAGGCAAGACACGTGGTAGCATATGGGATTTCCGCGGTATAAAGACCTGTGGGTTGGTTAAGGAGGACAAGAAGCGGGGGTTGAAAATATATGCAAAACCCATGGGAGTTGTTGCAAATGTTGTTCCCTGCACCAACCCTGAAGGCACGGTTTGTACCGTTGGCCTTAGTCTTTTGAAGACAAGGAATGCGATGATCTGCTCCCCCCATCCGAGGACTCAAAAATGCTCCTATCTTGCGGTTGAGATCGGGAGAAATGCACTCCAAAAGGTTGGCGCCCCCGTGGATCTGTTTCAATGTATAAAAAAACCGAGCAATGAAAAGACATCGGAACTAATGGCAAATTGTGATTTTGCTATGGCTACCGGTGGGGCCGCACTCATAAAGGTGGTTTATGCGGCTGGCAAACCGAGCCATACGGTCGGGGCTGGTAATGTCGTGTCGATTGTGGATGAGACAGCCGATCTATCTGCTGCTGCAGCTAAGATTGCCCGCTCCAAAACCGCTAATAATTCCACGTCCTGCTCCTCTGAAAATGCAGTGGCTCTCGAGGAGAGCATCTACGATGATATGATGGATGCATTAAAGGCGGAAGGCGGATATTTATGCAATACAGAAGAGCGTGAAAAACTGAGGAAGGCACTCTGGCCTGATGGGAAGACTATAAATAGAGATATCTTCGGCAGGTCTGCGGCCCATATTGCCGAGATGGCTGGACTAGATATCCCTGAGGGGACGAGGTTTATGATGGTTCTTGGTGAGAAGATCGGTCCTGAAGACATGTTCTCTGGAGAGAAATTGAGCCTTGTTCTGACCGTGTGGAAATGGAGCGACTTTGACGAGATGCTCGAACGATTGAAGAAAATACTCAAATTCTCAGGTGAAGGCCATTCCGCCTCAATCCACACCACCAGGGAAGACCGCATGGAGAAGCTTGCCATAAAGGCTAATGTGGGAAGGGTGGAGTGCAATATGCCCCACTGCCTTGTCAACACGGGAAGCTGGTACAATGGCCAACCGTGGACCGAGAGCCTTGGCTGCGGCACCTGGGCCGGCAACATGACCACTGACAATATTAATTGGAGGCATTTCCTCAATTATACCTGGCTTTCAGTTCCTGTTGAAGAATACATCCCTACTGACGAGGAAATCTTTGGGGACTATCTGAAGAAGTGGGGAAAAGATTAGTCTGTGCACAGTCGATTAAAGTTCAAAGCACGTTGATCTTTTCGTGGACGAATATCTGACGTTTCTCGAGTTCCGTAAACACTTCTGACGGGTTGAAGACGAGTTCCGGAGCAACCACACCGATCCCTTTGGCTTTGCCATGAGCAATCATCTGTGTGCCGATGGACATGGGGATGCCGACACACCGTGTATAAGCCCTAAGCTTTTCCCAGCCCTTAACGGATCCGTCTGATGGAGGGTGGGTGTTCGTAAGGATGTGCTGAAAGTTTTTTCCGTCCTTGGTGCCGGTTACTTCCACATGGAGGGCATATCCGTAAAGGTCCGTAGTTTGGCCTTCAGGTGCTTGGATTAAGTAGCTTGTGATGACGTCCATGATGCCCACCTCCACATCGCCGACTTTCACCTTGTCGTTGCCCATGAAGCCCCAGTCATACAGGACCCGGATCAGTTCCATATTCTTTGGGGGCCAGGTACCGCGGACCTCTATCAATCTGACTCCCTTGTTGTCAAGAGACGTTGCGAGTGTCCGGGTCTCGGCGTGGGGAATGATGTATTGCGTGTGCGTTCCAAAGGGCTGGGGTAGATCAATTTCTCGGGGTCGGGCAAACGGAGGAACCTGTATAAACTTGCCCTTTTCGTAAACGACACGTGATGGCAGATCTGGATCGTATTCGATATTGGTTGTCTCCATAATCGCAGGTGAGAATGCGAGGGGTCTAAAGGCGCCGTGGCTGATGCGGATTGTGTCGACTGTGTCTAATTGATCGGCGACATGCTTGGCCATCATGTTGGTGATTCCGGGGGTCATGCCAAACCCGGGGACACAAATCTTTCCCTTATCCTTGAACTGCTGGTTAAAATCCCATTCAGCGCTGCAGCCATTCAGGTTGATGCCATGGACACCTGCCTCGGCAATGCAGGCTGTAGAACGGTAATTAAGAGATATGGGCGTTCCGTCCATGACGATATCATAGTTGCGCATGAGTTTGACGGTCTCGTCCTTGTCGCTCACATTGACCTTCTTGAAATCGACACGCGGGTCATTAAGCCACGGCATAACCTGGCGACCGGCTTGCTCGTTGCAATCAGCAATGGTGATCCTCTGAAAACCGGAAAACTCAACCAGATCATACACCGACTCGCGGCTGATCTTACCTGCTCCACCCAAGCACAATACTTTCATAGTTTGGTACCCCATTCATTCGTTCAGTCAAACTAGTAAGAAAATAACTTTCCAAATCCCTCCCTCCCTTTGCTAAAGGGGGAAGGAAGGGTTATCGATTTTCATGATTCGAGGGTGACGAATCCTTTATGACCGATTACAAAGGAAATAGGGAATGTATCGCTTTTTGGAAGTCTGAGAATTTTCAGCGGATCTTATTGTTTTTGTCTTCGTGGACAACAATCTTTCTCTCTTCGACGGCAAGCTTTGTAAGAGACTTAACATTCTCATCCCCTGGACACCTTGTGCAAGGCCGCTTATCTGACCAGCTGGTGCGCCACTATCGGTAACGAATCCAGGCCTCTGAGAGGAGGGCTGGGAGGAGGGGCTGCGGCGCAGCGGTCTCTTTCCTTCACTTTTTTAATATATGAACGTTTTGCGGAATGGTTATCGAAACTTTTTCCCCTATCTCGAATATCCCCACATGGCTTGGATCGAACTGGTCTATGACGATATCTTTTGCCTGGACGTCCACGGTATACTTGATCGTGGAGCCTCCGTACATAGAGGTTATTACAGTAGATTTGAACTCATTGATCCCCGTCGCTTCTCCATACGGCCCTATCTGGATCGTTTCCGGCCTTACGATCAAAAAAACCCTCTCGTTCACCTCAATGTCGTCCTCGCTTCTCAAAACCTGCAAATCACCCAGCTCCGTGCAGATAACCGCAGGTTCAGTCTCCGATCCCAGATTGTGGACCTCTCCGTTCAAAATATTGACATAGCCGACGAAGCTGGCCACGAATTCGCTACTCGGCTTCTCGTAGATTTCACTGGGAGCCCCTATTTGCTCAACTATTCCATCGTGCATCACAACGAGCCTGTCTGAAATGCTCATCGCCTCAAATTGATCGTGGGTAACAAAAATAGTCGTTATGTTCACGCGTTTTTGAATTTCGCGAAGGGTGGCGCGCATCATCACCCGGAGGTTGGCATCCAAATTGGAAAGAGGTTCATCCAGCAGCAGCACTTTTGGCTCGAGAGCCAGGGCTCTGGCCAGGGCTACGCGCTGCTGCTGCCCGCCGCTCAGCTTATCAATGGGGCGATCGCCCAATCCATCGAGGCGCACCAGGTGTAGCAGCTCTTCAACGCGCTCTTGGATCCTCTTCTTCTTCCACTTGTGCACCTGCAGCCCGTAGCCAATGTTTCCGGCCACGGTCATGTGGGGAAACAAGGCATAATTCTGGAAGCACATCTGCGTGCCTCTCTTATCGGGGGTCAGATCGTTAATTATCTCGCCATCCAGAAAAACGTCTCCCGCATCCGGTTTGGTCAATCCCCCGATACATCGCAGTAATGTGGTCTTGCCGCACCCCGAAGGGCCCAGAAAGGTGATCAGTTCTCCCTTCCTGACCTCTGCGGAAACGTCTTTCAATGCCTTCACTGCGCCGAAGCTCTTGTATATCTCCCTCAGAACCAGCATCGGCCTTTTTCCTCCTTCATTTTACGCCCCTCCTCCACCGACTGTGGCGCTCAATCCTGTCCATTTGCTCAAGGCTTGAATGACGGCCAGACTTGCCCCGACAATGGCGATCAATTTGTACGTTGTGGCGGACGCCAGTCCTATGTAGCCATAATTTGCCCATT
>JABXJY010000063.1 GCA_013375385.1 Desulfobacterales bacterium | reverse complement strand
ACTTTGAAAAGTAGATATTTCATCTAATAGAAGTGGAAGAGAATGCCGAAAAGTCAAAACTAGCAGTTGTAGTCTACTCATACTACGCTTGATTTGACCTCCGCCTCTAAATTTTGCTATTGTTATGATTACTGTTTGTAATCGTTAATAGAATTCAATTTATAGCGAGTGTTGACTTTGGCACGAAGCTTTTAATTTTCTAAAGGATACACTTAGATTCTTAACACAAAATACTCATTAACCTTATGAAAAAAGGAGGAAGACTATGAGCTTTTTGCAATCCATGAGAAAGCCGATTGCTGCTCTTGTAATTCTGGCCTTTGTCTCCAGCATAAGCTGGGCATCGGCCAATGCAGCAATGGTAAGTACGGATGAAATTCTCAAACAGAACCAACACAATCTTGATCGTGAGCGTCTACATATGCTCCTCGATCATTCTGAAGTGCGCAAGCAGTTGGAGGCTTGGGGAGTAGATAGTGAAGAAGCGAAGGCATGGGTAGATAGCCTCACTGACCAGGAAATTGCGGAAATGGCTGCCCAGATGGATCAGATGCCAGCAGGTGGTAGTGCCCTCGGTACCGTAGTGTTTGCAGCGTTGATAGCATTTTTGGTCTTACTGACAACAGACATTCTCGGTTATACCGACATATTCCCGTTCATAAAGAAGGGGAAATAAAAAATGCCCGTCCCCGCCTTCAGTTGCGGTAAGACGGGCATCACCTCCCTTGTCCTTTTCTTGACATTGACGGTCAGCTGTGCCCACCTCAGCCCTGAGCGGTGGCCTCTGTCGGTGCCAGAGTTGCCGAGGAGGGTGGAGATCCCTTCAGTGCCTTTCTACCCTCAACAGGACCATCAGTGTGGCCCGGCAGCTATGGCCATGGTGCTTCAATGGAGCAAGGCAGATGTCAGCCCTCAGGATCTTGCCCCCGAGGTCTTTATTCCGTCAAAACAGGGTAGCCTTCAGCCTGCCCTCATAAGTGCCGCCCGCCGGCATAATCGACTCGCCTATCCTATTAAAGGCCTCGAGGCACTGCTAAAGGAGCTCGCCGCAGGCCATCCGGTGATCGTCCTGCAAAACCTCGGGCTCCGGTGGTTTCCCCGGTGGCATTACTCGGTGCCCATAGGGTATGATCTGGTGAAAGGCGTCTTTGTCCTGCACTCAGGGCAAGAGGCGAGGCGGCATATGGGTTGGACGCTTTTCATGCGAACCTGGAAACGCGCTGATTATTGGGGGCTAGTGGTGCTACCGACAGGTCAACTTCCGGCGAGCGCTGATGAGCAATCCTACTTGAAGGCAGTGTTGGGCCTAGAACAGGCCAGACAATTTAAGGGAGCAGCCGCGGCTTATGGCGCCGCCGTAGAGCGTTGGCATTCTAGCCTTGGTGCCCTCATGGGGCTGGGCAACTGTCGCTACGCTTTGGGAGATCTCATTGGCGCACAACAGGCATTCAGCCTTGCAGCCGCAGCCGATCCAGGCAGCGGTGCGGCATTCAACAACCTAGCACACGTGCTCGCCGAGCAGGGACGATATGCTGAGGCAATTCCAATGGCTATCCGTGCTGTAAATATTGGAGGACCAAACAAATCCTTGTACCTCCAAACACTACAAGAAATACAGGCTATGGTAAAAACTGGGCTAGACTGATTCAAAAGACATGTGGGGTTGATCCTCTCATCTGTGCCGAATACCAAGGGCAGATGCGAATCATCATTTCTGTAGAGGGTCAAGATTCCATCAAAAAAATCTTGGAATATTTAGTGCTCTGGGTAGCCAAAAGATCGCCCTCACCCAAGACCAGTTCACTACTGAAGCATTGGATCAATGCAGGGCCAGTAATGGCCCTTCTTTTTCTATGATTTCCCCCATATATTGTATAGGTCCCGTTCACCTGGTCGCTTTCTGCTACTGCTATAATCATAACCTGAACCACCCCCAGAAAACTTCCCAATACTGTTCGTAGTCTTCAAACGTTCTCCCATAAATATCTTAGAAGGCCATAAGATCTAAGGCCTTTGGGATCATCTCCCAGGAGCCCTTTTTTCTGCCCTAAGGCAGCAAAAACACCACTATATTTGCCTCAAATTCCTCCCCACATAATAAAACCGTATCCCGGATAAAAAAGATCTAAGGGTTAAGACTTTTATACTAATGAGGAATGTTGCTGGAAAGGAATGGCCTGAACGGTTCACATCCTAGAAACTCAGTATTGATGAGACTGTAATTTTCGAGGTGCCAGAGCTATTGGATGAGGAGACTATTGCTGCTGTCAAGAAGAAGATCCGCCGCAATAAGAGTGTAGACCGTAATCCTGTCAAGCACCGGTATCCCTTGAATGGCTTGACGTTTTGTGGTAATTGTGGCTACTCTGTCAGTGGCGTGACTAATACCAACAAAAAAACAGTTTCAGTTATTACAAGTACTCCTATAAAAGGCAATTAACAGTATAGTATGAAAGGGGAAGATAATGTTAACAGGGGAAGACTTAGTTGAGGAATACAGGAGAACTCATCAGGGATCAGAAAAACTGCATGAACGGGCGGTGAAGACCTTTGCCGGTAACGGCGCCACCCATGCAGTGCGTGTTCTTGATCCCTTTAGGCCCTATATCACCCGTGCCCAGGGCTCACGGAAGTGGGACATAGATGGCAACGAATACATAGATTACCTGATGGGGCACGGTGCTCTGATACTGGGACACGGTCACCCTGCGGTGGTTCAGGCGGTGCAGGAGCAGATGGCCAAGGGAGTCCACTACGGTGAAAACCACGAGCTGGAGGTGGAGTTGGCTGAGCTGATAAAGGCTATGATGTCTGCGGCGGAAAGGGTTGCATTCTTCTCCTGTGGGCAGGAGGCCAATATGATGGCCATACGGCTGGGTCGAATCTTCACTGGCAGGAAGAAGGTTCTCAGGTTCCAGGAGAATTTCCATGGTTGGGCCGATGAGTTGACCCATGAAGGCTCCCCCGGCGTTGTTGCAAATGAGGTCAACGTTATACCTTTTAACGATCTTAACAAGACAGAGGAGGAGCTCGCTACAAAAAAATACGCTGTCCTCTTGACAGAAGGAGGCGGTGCCTACGTGAATGGACGAGTTCCGATAGACATTGAGTTTGCCCGAGCATTGCCCGATCTTACCAGGAAGTATGGTACCGTCTGGGTCCTCGATGAGGTAGTCACCGGCTTCCGGGATGCCCCGGGAGGCTGGCAATCGGTTGTAGGTGTCAGGCCTGATTTGACCACTCTGGGTAAGTGTGTGGGTGGAGGGCTCCCCGTTGGAGCTGTGGTGGGCAGAACTGACATCATGGAGGCATTTAACCCCATGACTCCCCCTGAGCGACGTATCCCCCATACGGGGACCTGGAATGCTACCCCTCTCCTCTGTTCAGCTGGTGTCGCCGCCTGCAGGCTCTACCAGAGTGGTGAACCACAGAAGAAGGCCCGCCAGATCGCCGATTACCTTCGGGAGAGAGGGAACAGGGTTCTGAAAGAGCGAGACATCAGTGGCCGTCTCTACAGCAGGACCGTAGTCCACTTATACCTTGGGCCGATTGACTGCGAACCATCTGACGACACCATGCCACCTACCAGGGATATGAAAAAGCTTATGAACCCGGCAATGGAACCTGTTTATACTCGATTATGTCTCCATCTGCTGCAGCGCGGTATTGCTGTCGCTCCTAAGGGATTCTACGTCCTTTCAGCGGCGCACACCACGGAGGATATTGACCAGACAATAGATGCCTTCAGTGATTCCCTTGATGCTATGATTGAGGAGGGCACCCTGGGCGAAGCCTTGAGGGTGAGATGATATTCGGCAGCCATGGACGACTGGAGAGGTTAGCGTTGTGTTCTAAATAGGTTCCTGATACTCCTTCTGTAAGGTGATCTGAGAACTCCCTTTTCGGTTATTATTGCAGAGATATATCGTGCCGGGGTTACATCAAAGGCAGGGTTAAAGGCAACCGCACCCTCCGGGCCAAGCTGGTGACCGGCAAAGGAAACCACCTCGGCCGGCTCTCTCTCTTCAATGGGGATCAAATCCCCATTTTTCAGATCAAGATCAAAGGTTGAAAGGGGCGCGGCAACGTAAAAGGGAATCTTATTTTCCTTTGCTATCACGGCCACCTGGTAGGTGCCAATCTTGTTGGCCGTATCCCCATTTGAGGCTATTCTATCGGCCCCGGTTATTACTAAGTCTATCGTCTTTTTTCTCATGAGATAACCAGCGGCACTGTCGACTATCACCGCGAATGGAATGTTCTCCTCCATGAGTTCAAATGCCGTAAGGCGCAGACCCTGGAGCAGTGGTCTCGTCTCGTCGACCATCACATGGATATTCTTTCCGGCCTCGTGGGCTGCCCTGATCACACCCAAAGCAGTACCATAACCACCGGTGGCTAAGGCTCCGGCGTTACAGTGGGTAAGGATCGTCGCTCCCTCTGGGATAAGCGCCAGACCGTTACGACCGATCTTGGTGTTTATCTCAATATCCCTCTCCAAGATGGTCTGGGATTCTTTTCTGATAGCCTCCTTAATCTCCTCTACACCGCAACCATGCATTCTCTCAACAACCTTGACCATCTCCTCAACTGCCCACCTGAGGTTAGCTGCTGTGGGCCTGGCCAGTTCCATTTGCCGGGCCATTTCCAGGAATCTTCTCCTGAAGGTTCCGTATTTCTCCGTCTTAATAGATCGTGAACTTAATGCGAGGCCCATGGCTGCAGCCACGCCAATAGCTGGAGCACCTCTTATGGCCATTTGCCTGATGGCCGTGATAACATCCTGGAGCGTGCGGCAGATAAGCCATTCCTTCTTTTCGGGGAGTTTCCTCTGGTCAATAATATAGACGCGATCATCTTCCCATTTTATCGTTGGAAGCATGGTAAAGCCCCTTCTCTCACCCGCTCCTCCGCCTCGCGGCAGGATCGCTCGAGCACACAGACCCGCCTGCCTCGCGTTGCGCAGCACTGCGGGCAGGGATCACTGAGAGAGTTCTTTTGGTCTGATTTTTCTAACCCCTGATGATAGCGTAATGAGCAACCAGATTTGTCATCTTAGATTTATTAACCAAGTCAACGAATCGCGCGTAAGCGGGATTTGAGCTGAATTCCCTTCTTCCCGCCCTGCGGGACTCAAAAACTCTGTGTCTCTGCGCGCTCTGTGAGAAATAAATGGACCGCGTAATGACTTACGAAAGATCCGCCAGAATAGATAATACCACCTCGTTCCACGCCGTGGGCCCACCTCCATCTGCCCTCACAACATCTGGGTGATCCAGGCCTTTCATATGGGTGCCATCCCTGTTTTTCATCAGAACAGCCTTGTCCGCCACCTTTAACATGGGGATATCATTTGGGCTGTCTCCAAGGGCAACAGAAAACAGAGGGCCCCTCAATTGTCGGTAGATCTCGAGCACTATCTCCACAGCCCTGCCCTTGTTGCTCCCGAGAGAAAGATGAACAAATCGACCCCCGTGCACACAATCAAGGCCGAGATCGGATGCTTTCCTGCAGAACATCTCCCTATCCTCAAGGGGATTTCTTAACGCTATCGGTTCATCGAATTCTCTCCTTGAGGCAAGGGTAGCCTGCTCTAATGTGAGACCGGTCATGGCAGCAATCTCCTCAGTAGGCATTTCTGAAAAACCCCTGAAGTCAAAACTTTCCCTTAGCTTACTGCTCTTCTCAAGAACCTCTTTAATCGGCCTTCCAATACACAGCACCTTATAGCCATTGATCCTTTCGTAAGGGTAATCCTCAGGTACTCTAAACGTGGCTGGGAAGAATATCCCTCCACCGTTTTCTGCAATAAATGGGCTCTCAAGGGACAATCGGTTCCTCAAGAATTCAATTTCAGCCCGAGTCTTGCTGCTTACCAAGATAAGGGGGATTTTTAGTGAATGAATGAGTCTAAGGGCCGGCAGTGCAGGTTCGAAATCATAGGTCTGATCATCTAACAAGGTACCATCTAAATCTGTGAATATCAGAATCTGAGGGCGGAGTCCTTTTGAACTGTCAACCATGGAAGTATTCTTTTACCTGTTTGATGGCGCAGAATTTCCCGCACATGGTACAGACATCCTCTTCTGCGGGCGGCCTGTTCTGTCTGTATTTCCTGGCCATTACCTGATCGAGTGCAAGATTCATCTGTTTTTCCCAGTCAAGGTCCTTCCGCGCTTTACCCATCTTTCTGTCTAACTCCATGGCAAGCTTATGCCCCCTGGCAATATCAGCAGCATGGCCAGCAATCTTTGTGGCAATAACTCCCTCCCTAACATCATCCACTGAGGGCAGGGAGAGGTGCTCACTGGGTGTTACGTAGCAGAGGAAATCTGCTCCGGCCCATCCAGCTACAGCACCCCCTATAGCGCAGGCAATATGATCATGGCCAGCAGCCAGATCGGTCACCAGGGGCCCGAGTACATAGAAGGGGGCATTATTGCAGAGGGATTTTTCGAGTTTGACGTTCATTTCGACCTCATGCAGGGGTACATGGCCGGGACCTTCTATCATTACCTGTACATCCTCTTCCCAGGCCAGTTTTGTAAGGTCACCTAAGGTCATGAGCTCATGGATCTGTGCCCTGTCAGTGGCGTCGGCCAGACAGCCAGGCCTCAGGCCGTCACCGAGGCTGAGAACAGCATCGTATTTCTTTGCAACCGACAGGAGCCGGTCATAGTGTTCAAATAAGGGATTTTCCCTTTCATGAAAGAGCATCCAGGTCGTGAGAAATGCCCCTCCCCTGCTCACGATATCAAGATCTCTGCCTTGATTCCTGAGCGTCTCCAGGCCCTTGAGGGTAAGGCCACAGTGGACGGTGATAAAGTCAACCCCATCTGATAGGTGCCGTTCTATCACCTCAAAGAGTTTATCCACCGTGAGGTGAATAAGGCCGCCTGACTCCTCCACTGCCTCAATCACTGCCTGGTATATGGGAACTGTTCCAATCGGTATCTCCGATGCCCCGATGATTTTCCTTCTTATCAGATCAAGATCACCACCGGTGGAGAGATCCATCACCGTATCTGCTCCTGCCTCCATAGAGACCTTCAGTTTCTCCAACTCCTCTTCCAGATCGATATGATCGGATGAGGTGCCGATGTTTGAGTTGACCTTTATTAACAGACCTTCACCAATTCCACAGGTGTGGAAATCCCTGTGATTCTTATTTGCCAAAACAACGACCCTTCCCTGAGCCACCATTTCTCCTAGGTAGGATGGATCAATACTCTCTTTTTCAGCTATATGTTTCATCTCCGGGGTCAAGACCCCGTCCCTTGCCTTTCTTAATTGAGTCATTATAACCTTTCTCCTTTTCTCCGTAATATTGGAGAGCTTTGCAGAGCCCGAAATTCTCCATACCCAATACTAGGCCTCTATTGCAGGCTGTACACTTCCAGGACCTTTACCTACTTTGAACCCCTTGCTGATTGCCTTTCTGGTAAAGCTATTTGCCATCTCGGCCCCTTTTATGACACTGTTACCCATGGCCAAGAATGTGGCTAAGGCTGCCGAGAAAACGCAACCGCTTCCATGGGTATGTGCGGTTTCTAACCGGGCTCCTCCAAATTGATATACCTCCTCACCATTATATACTATATCTACACATTCTTTCTCAAGATGACCTCCGGTTACAATAACATTAGCGGGACCAAATTCCTTGATCCGCTGTGCTGCTGCTACCATCTCCTCTATACTGCCCACTCTCTGACCGCTCAAGACCTCAGCCTCATGTAAATTGGGTGTCACAACAGTTGCCAATGGTAAGAGTTGTTCCCTCATGAGGGAAATACCGTTGGATTCCAGCAGAACCTTTCCGGTTGATGAAAGGATTACCGGATCTACGACAAGCAAGGGCAGTCTATTTTTTTCAACTATGCTCACCACAGCCTTGAGGATGCCTGCATTAAGGAGCATTCCGATTTTTGTTGCATGGGGAGACATATCACCGATCACACTATCCAGTTGGGCAACAATAAAATCAGGCGGAACCTCGAGAATGCTATCCACTCCCGCCGAGTTCTGTGCCGTCAAGGCACTTATTACGGTTACGGGATAGGCCCCAAGAGCATATATGGTTTTGATATCTGCCTGGATTCCCGCCCCCCCACCGCTATCCGAACCAGCTACTGTCAATACCTTTATCATGTATAAGACGATAAAAAGCCGTTTTCTCATGAGAAAAAAACGACTGACTTTAGACCAAATCACGTTATTAGGTCTTCTTAAGAATGGATATCAGCCCAAACACATCCATGGAGCTAATATATCAATCTATCTATAAACGTGTCAATCAAATTTTACCCTTACGTGCTTGTCTTCTTGACTTTAACGGCTATTTACCATATATGGTTAACCTTATGGAAAGGGCTTTCTGATCTGAAGATAGAGGGATGTATAAACAACTCAAGTTTCGCACCCCTTCCACCTAATTCACCCCTCCAAGGAAGGGGGAATCGAGTCTCTGGATGGGCATTAGCTTAGTGCTTCGATTCGCAAATGTAGTGACGTATTTTAACGAGTTAGCTCGGAGCAATTTTCTTCGAACTTGAGCTCAGACCGAAGGGAGCTCAGCCCAAGTCTAAATAAGTTCGACTTCGGCGAGCTCAGCCGAGCCGTAATCGAACTTATCAATCGAAGGACTTAGCAGTCGTTCAGTTGACATTACAATTGAGAGGCAAGCCAAGCCTTTTAGCGTCTCAATGCTTGAAACTCAGGGAACTTGGCTCATGAAAAATTTTTTGAAATCGATTATTTCAATAAACCCCATCTCCATAACCATAGGTCTGACCATTCTTGTCTTGATCCTATTTCTGTTCGGGGTTCCTATCCTAGATCTGGTGGAGTTGAAAACCTATGATCTCCGGCTCCTTTCAAGAGGGGTTCGCAAACCCTCTCCACAGGCACTCCTGGCTGTGATTGATGAAAAGAGTCTCAATACTGAAGGAAAATGGATTTGGCCCAGAGCCAAGATTGCCAGGCTTATCGATCTTCTCTCCCAGGATGGGGCCAAGGTCATAGGATTTGATATCGGATTTCTTGAACCCGACGAGAATACCAGTCTCAAACTTATCGATGAATTTGAACAAAAAATCGAGTCCTTGAACCTGAAAGATGATCGGATAGGGGAATTCATAAAGGAGAGCAAACTCAGTGCGGACAATGATCTCATTCTTGCCAATGCAATTCGAAGATCTCGAGCTAAAGTAGTTCTTGGATATTTCTTCTATATGAGCCAGGCAGAGCTCAATTACCAGGTCGAAAACAACGAGATAGAGAGGCAACTTAAAAGGATCAACAATTCAAAATATCCCATGACCATGTATGCAGAGCAGGGTTTGCAGATGGACCATTTTATTGCTGAATATACTGCCTATACCCCTGAAGCCAATATTGACATATTGAGCGAAGTCGCTCCTTCATCGGGCTATTTTAATATGGTGACTGACCAGGAGGATGGTGTTGTCCGATGGATGCCTCTTGTTATCAAATGCGGCCATGACATCTACAGCCCCCTTTCCCTTCAGTCTGTCTGGCACTATCTGGACCAACCTCAGTTGATGGTCAAGGTGGCTGATTACGGCATTGAAGGAATCAGGATAGGGGAGAGGTTTATCCCTACAGACGAAAACGGCAGGATGCTCATAAACTACCTTGGCCCCGAGAAGACATTCCCCCACTATTCCATAAGTGATATACTCCACGAAAATCTCCCAAAAGGGACATTTAGGGATAAGATCGTTCTGGTAGGGGCTACAGCGATAGGCATATATGATATCAGGAATACCCCCTTTTCCCCTGTTTATCCTGGCCTGGAAGTCCACGCCACGGTAGTGGATAATATCCTTACCAAGAATTTCTTAGAAAAACCCAAATGGACCGTGATTTATGATGCACTGGCCATCCTCATGCTGGGTTTACTTACCGGTGTGATCGTCCGCCGACTGGGCGCCCTGAAAGGAATACTCTTTTCCTCCGCACTGTTCATACTATATATATGGATGTGTCGCTGGCTTTTTGTCTACTGGGGTACTTGGGTCAACATCGTTTATCCCCTCCTGGTCCTTGTTCTGGTCTATACCTCCCTCACGGTATATCGTTATCTAACCGAGGAAAGAGAGCGGAAAAAGATCAAGGGTGCCTTTACCTATTATGTTTCATCTTCTGTGGTTAACGAGATGTTAAAACACCCTGAGAAATTAAAACTGGGTGGAGACAGAAGGGATCTTTCAGTACTCTTTTCAGATATCAGGGGGTTTACTACGATTGCTGAAGGACTAACACCCGAGGATCTGGTACATCTCTTAAACGAATACCTCACCGTTATGACAGATATTGTCTTTAAATATGATGGTACCCTGGACAAATATATGGGAGATGCCATAATGGCCATATACGGTGCACCGCTCGATTTACCGGATCATCCCATCAAGGCATGCCGGTCTGCCCTTGAAATGATAGAGGAGCTAAAGAGACTCAATCACAAGTGGATGGGTGAAGGCAAGCAGCCCATGGATATCGGCATTGGCATAAACACGAGCCCCATGATGGTTGGGAATATGGGATCCGAACAGAGGTTTGACTTCACTGTTATGGGTGACTCAGTCAATCTTGGCTCCAGGCTGGAAGGTGCAAACAAGAGCTATAAGACTAATATAATAGTTAGTGAATTCACATTTGAGCGCGTGAAAAATGAATTTGCCTGCATGGAACTGGATTCAGTCAGGGTAAAAGGAAAGACTCAGCCGGTAAAGATCTATAACCTGGTAGGAGATAAAGTCTCTGAGACCCAGGAGAGGACTGTAAATGAGTTCAATCAGGGGCTTGCCTTGTATAAAAAGAGAAAATGGAATAAGGCAATCCATGTCTTCGAAAATATTACCGCCATGGATCCCGGTCTCTATGCGGCGCAAGTCTACATAGAAAGGTGCCGCGATCTCAAGAAGAATCCGCCACCTGCTGACTGGGACGGGGTCTATGTCATGACCACCAAATAACACATCTCACACCCCTCTGCTTTTCTGGTATAAACACATCCTTGCGTGTGTTGCTGATCCGAGTCAGACAAATGCAAACACCATCCCTA
>JABXJY010000313.1 GCA_013375385.1 Desulfobacterales bacterium | reverse complement strand
CGCATTGACACAATCTCTCGGTAAATAAAGGTGATATTAATAAGAGGATAACAGCCGACGATATAAACCACTCGCATAGACATGAGATCAAATCTCCACTAAAGGCAAAGGGTGAATTGGCCACGCTTAGGTTCAATAATTTTCAGCAAGGTATTCAAAGCGTCTATGTTCCGCTAATGCTAAATTGCTGATGACCTGTAGCGATTACTGGCAGCTAAATATCCTTATCTTTTTTCAAGAATGCAATAGATGTTATGCGTGCAATAATCCTCTAAAAAGGCGATCCGTCTAAGCAGAGAAAAAACTTTTGATTGAATACTATTGCTCTGATTCACTCGAAAATCGATGATAGAGAGACCTGATTCCCGGAATACTCTCCGGAAATCAGATACAGACATTCTATTCAGGCCAAGATCGTACACTGAATTTATTTTTCTGCCTCGATAGCGACGGCTCATCTCAATGAGTGTAGACTCCATTAACAGATGACCCCAAGGAATTAGAGCTAACAAGCGCCCCCAAAGCCTCCAGGAGCGAAAAGCTGTTCGCCGCCTGTCGTGATCTCCATACGGACTAGTGTAGAGAGGTCCAAATCCTGCATAAACTCTCCCACCAGGCTTGAGACGTTTTTTCATTTTGCCTAACATTTCAGCGAGGTCAATGATATGCTCAAATGTGTCTTTTGAAACGATAAAGTCGAATAGGACATCATCATAGTAATATTTTAGGTCTATGTCTTTAAATTCGACAATCTTCGTCAATTCTGGATAGCTTTGCTTTAGATTCTCGTTGGCAAAGTCAATCAGTTCTGATTTTAGATCTAATCCGACGACTTTCTGGGCCCCAGCTAAAGCCATATCTACACACAAACTTCCCCACCCACAACCAACATCAAGAACAGTGGCTCCTGTCAAATCAGGTTTCTCACTGAATCTGGACCAGAATCTGGGATTGTCAGATTCTCTTCCTTTGTTGAATTTATCAATGTCTACCTGTCGTAGCTCCACTTTGGGCATCTCCTAATTTAATCTCGTATACATCTTGAGCTAACTCACAAGTCATACTCAAGTTCGAAACAATCTCTGCTGCTTCAAACACTGTCCGCCCTTGCCAACAGACAAATGTGGCATCGGCCAGAATGAGGCGATACTTCCCCCCGGTGAGTTGGCGTACAATAAGCAGCGATGCCTTCACCTGCCAATCACCGTATGACAGGTGGCCAACTTCACCACCGTCAGTCAACAAAATCGAATCGTCTCGTGCCCCTACTTGGAGCCTCAAACCGAGGATATTCGGTTTCGTATCCAGCAGGTGGAGCGTCACTCCAGGTTGCTTGTCCACTGGATGCGGATAGAGTAGTGTGCCAAATCGAACTGGAACATCTCCCTGGCGGCGGTAGTTCAAAACAGGCGCTGCTTCTTTTTGCCCTGACTCCAGGGAGACCCACCCTTGATAGGTAGCCTCGTCGCCAGCTATCAGCCTGGCTTCAACGCCGTCAAGCCAAAACGGCCGAATAACTAGCCCGGCCTGGCCTAACTGACAACGCAGTTCGCCCGAGGCTACATCTAGCGATGTCTGGGCTCGGGGCATGAGATGGTAAAACCAGTCCAGTTGATGCTCGCCCGAGCCCTGCACCTCATCCAACACGAGCCAATAATCCGGTTTTACAAACAAAATTTTCCGGCGGTGAGTCACCGGTTCTGTCAGGCGCATGTAGCCATCGTGGCTCCCCTCTATCAGGTCAAGATCGGTTGATGCTATCCAGCGATGTGTTGTAGCCATTGCCGGACGTTCTACTTGCCTTACGCCCACCAAGACCGATTGATCCTGGCCGTCAATCATCAGGGTATTATGGGCTCGTGTGCCCCGGAAATAATTTCGCCAGGGAGCCGGGGCGTGGTAGCGAAATGAGCCACAATCGGTAATCAGTGTTTCGCCAAAGGCAAACAGTTCAAAACTTAAAGCATCAGCATGGCCATGGCTTGGCACAGGCGTGTGGCCAAAAGGTCCGCAATCGAAAGCAAGATAGGACACGCTTCCGGCGCTGTCTTCTCGCATCACATAATAGCCACCTTGCGGAAAACCAGCCGACTTTGGGGCGTATTGGCCAGCGGTTGACGACGTCTCCTCATTCAAAAGCCAGAATGTCTCTTCCCCTGGCATCTCGTCGTCAATCGGCATCCCCTGGCCAGCCCAGCGCACATCAAAACGAATATGCTCATCGGTTCTGGCCGCATCGCCAAAAAGGGGGATGGTTTGATCTGGCTTGACGATTGTCCTGGCGAAATCAACCATCTTGGCAAAGCGTGGCTTAACCATAGCTGGCATTGGCAGATCATTACCATCCAAAACGTGGATCAACTCCCACATTTCGCTGCCGACCAGCATATGGTAGTGAATTGAGCGTTCAGCGTGGACGCCATCGGCGCAAACCTGAGCCTCAAATTGTTGCCAGACAACATTCAAGCCTACTTGCTGCCACTTTGAGGCATCTTTGAATTCCGGGAAAAACAGGCCCATCATCGCCAAAGTTTTAGCTTCCAGCAAAAGGTGGTTGCTTTCAACGTGGTATTCCAAGTTTTCCAGCAAAAATTGAGCCTGCACAGCAATGCCGGTCAACATATCGGTCAGG
>JABXJY010000062.1 GCA_013375385.1 Desulfobacterales bacterium | reverse complement strand
AAAGGTTGCCTCTTGCCCTTGGCCTTTACACAGTAAACACAGCAAGCCAAACATCCTATGCAGTCTGGTTACCAGTAACGAGTAACTAGTAACGAGCAACGGGCGCCCATGTCTTTAAAGGATATCGTTATCAGGGGGGCTAGGGAGCATAATCTCAAGGATATAGATGTTACTATCCCCAGGAACAAATTGGTTGTTATTACAGGGGTGTCTGGTTCCGGTAAATCAACGCTTGCCTTTGATACAATCTATGCTGAGGGCCAGAGGAGGTATGTAGAGTCACTTTCCACCTATGCCAGGCAATTCCTGGAACAGATGGACAAGCCAGATGTAGACTCCATTGAAGGTCTTTCTCCTGCCATTTCCATTCAGCACAGGACTACCAGCAAAAACCCCAGGTCAACGGTGGGTACCGTTACGGAGATCTATGATTATTTGAGGCTTCTGTTTGCCCGAATAGGGCATCCCTTTTGTCCAAAATGTGACCTTCCAATCACCTCTCAGACTATTCAGCAGGTGGTTGATCGGGTCATGAAGTTTAAGGATCAGAGCAAGATCCAGATCTTATCCCCTGTGGTAGACGGCAGGAAAGGAGAACATGCCAATCTATTTGAACGGTTGAGAAAGGAAGGCTTCGTCAGGGTCCAGGTGGATGGAGATACCATGCTGCTTGACTCTGACATCCCCCTTGATAAGAACAAGAAACATTCCATCAGGGTAGTTGTTGATAGATTAATAGTAAGCAAGACTATCAGGAGGAGACTTACCGATTCCTTGGAGTTGGCCTTTACGCTATCAGACGGGCTGGCTATTGTGGATCTCTTGGGCGACAGAGAGCATTTCTTCAGCCAGAGGGCATCGTGTCCGGTGTGCGATTTTAGCTTTCCGCCATTGACTCCCCAGATGTTTTCCTTCAACAATCCCTTAGGGGCTTGTCCAGAATGTGGCGGGCTTGGAACCAAGATGTATTTTGATCCGGAGTTAATCATTCCTGACCCGGGTCTTTCCTTACGGGAGGGAGCAATTGCACCGTGGAAGGACAGGCATTCGGTATATTTTCAGCAGATGCTGGACTCCCTGGCCCGGCATTATCAGATTGATATATACACGCCTTTTAGGGAACTCCCGGAGCATGTTCAAGGGGCCTTTCTCTATGGTTCAGGGAAAGAGGAGATCAGCTTCTATTTTGACAGAGACGATAGGCGACATTTCTATAAGAGACTTTTTGAGGGCATTATACCAAATCTCAACAGGAGATACCGTGAGACAAATTCTTCCATTTCCAGGGAAGAGATGGAGCGATTCATGAACATGAGGCCCTGCCCTCAATGCAATGGGGTCAGATTAAGACCTGAGAGTCTTGCTGTAAAGGTAGGTGGGAAATCCATCTCTGAGGTAACCTCCCTCTCTATTGATAAGGCCTTGGCATATTTTCAGGGGATGGTACTGACAGAAAAAGAGGAGACAATAGGGCGGCGAATCCTCAAAGAGATCATTAAAAGGCTCGGCTTTTTAAAGAGTGTGGGGCTCGACTACATCTCTGTTGATAGGTCTACATCAACACTTTCAGGTGGAGAAGAGATGCGGATCAGGCTGGCCACTCAGATCGGTTCAGGTCTATCTGGCGTATTGTATGTCTTGGATGAACCGAGCATCGGATTACATCACCGGGACAACAGTAAACTCTTAGGCACCCTCAAACGATTGAAGGAGTTGGGTAATACGGTGCTGGTTGTAGAGCATGACCCTGAGACCATCCTCTCAGCAGACTACGTTGTAGATATGGGGCCGGGGGCTGGCCAGATGGGGGGTCAGGTAATATGCACCGGCACGCCAAGCGAGATAGTTAAAGATGAGAGGTCATTGACAGGTCAGTACCTTTCAGGAAGGCTCTCCATTCCTGTTCCAAAGCTCAGAAGAAAAGGTAACGAAAAAGAGATACGTATTGAGGGTGCAGCAGAGAATAACCTTAAAGGTATCGATGTTACCATCCCTTTGGGAACCTTTACCTGTATTACAGGGGTTTCGGGCTCTGGCAAAAGTAGCCTGATAAACCAGATTCTCCATCCTGCCTTGGCCCAGAGACTGTACCGTTCAAAGGAAAGGGTTGGCCGGATGAAGAGGATAAAGGGTGTGGAGTATCTGGATAAGGTCATTAACATAGATCAGGCTCCCATTGGAAGAACCCCCAGGTCAAACCCGGCTACCTATACTGGGATATTTATTCACATCCGGGAGCTATTCTCGAGATTGCCGGAGTCAAGGGTGAGGGGATATAAATCAGGCAGGTTTAGCTTTAATGTAGATGGCGGAAGGTGCGAGGCCTGCAGGGGTGATGGGATTATCAAGATTGAGATGCATTTCCTGCCAGATGTGTATGTCACCTGTGATGTTTGTAAGGGGTTGAGGTACAATCGGGATAGCCTTGAGATACGGTATAGAGGAAAGAATATTGCAGATGTGCTTGATATGTCAGTAAAAGAGGCCATGCTATTCTTTTCTCCTATTCCCCAGATCAGAGGTAGGTTAGAGACCCTTTTTAACGTTGGCCTTGGATACATAAAACTTGGCCAGCCCGCCACCACTCTCTCTGGTGGTGAGGCACAGAGGATAAAGTTGGCTAAAGAGTTGGGGAAGAAAAACACAGGAAGAACCCTGTATCTGCTGGATGAGCCTACCACAGGCCTCCATTTCGCAGACATACAGAAACTCCTGGATGTCTTAAATCATCTGGTGGATTTGGAAAACACGGTGGTAGTAATAGAGCATAATATGGATATTATTAAATCAGCTGATCGGATAATTGATTTGGGTCCGGAGGGAGGAGACAAGGGAGGCTATGTTGTCGGGATCGGAACACCAGAGGAGATTGCTACCATCGAGGAATCGTATACCGGCCAGTTTCTAAAGAAGATTATTGATTGATAAGAATTGGCTCACTTCACAGTCGCACACTCGTAAAAGAGGCTGTAGGGACACACATCTCTGCAGTAGTCGTGGTCTGTCTTTTGAAAGAGGAAGGCAATGGCCTCTCGCCTGTTTTCAATGAGATGGCCCGGTTCTACCTGTTTGATGAAACCCGAACTTTCCATTACCTGCTTTGCGGGAAGACGAACGCGCATGAAGGCGAGGTGGACGCCCCGCTTTTCAACTTCCTCCTGCAACACACGCAGTTCATCAATGCCGGTGATATCAATGAAGCCTACCGCTTGAAAGTCTAAAAGCAAGAACTTAGTTGCAGTTTCATGTTCGTCAAGGCGCTCCAGTATATGTTCAACCGTATATTCAGCATTCCCAAAATAGACCGCATTATCACAGCGCAGGTGCAATATTTGTGGACAGCTGGGTTTATCATACCTATCGGCGTTGATAAACATATCGAGCTCCAGATCTTTTGTAACACGAACAATACGGGGATGCATCGTCTTCCACAAAAAGAACATGAGCGAAATCACCACACCAATTAACAAGGCGTAATCAGGTTTTGTTAAAAGCGCAAACACAAAGACAGTCACTGCCACAATCCCGTCGTGGCGATTCATCTTCCAGAGAGTAAACACCTCTTTGGGATGAAACAAAAGCAGCACCGCACTTATAACCAGTGCGGCAAGCGCCGCCCGAGGAACATAGGTAAACACAGGGGTTAAGAACAGCAAAGCAAGTACCACGACCATGCTTGAGATGACACTGGAGATTCCTGTGTTTGCGCCTGCAGCGTAATTGATTGCCGTCCGAGAAAATGAACCGCTCACAGGGTAGCTCTGGAAAAACGAGCCGATGATATTGGCCAACCCCTGTCCGATAAACTCCTGGTCAACACTTACCTTTTGTTTGCTCTGGCCGGAAATTGCCTTTCCGATAGAGTAGGTTCCCGCAAAGCTCACCAAGGCGATAACAACGGCAGGGCCCAGTAGGGAGCTGATTGTTTGGAAATCTAAAGAAGGAACATGCAGATGCGGCAATCCCTTGGGGATCTTTCCCAAAATAGCAATGCCATATTCGTGCAGTTGAAACACCGCGAGCGCACCAGAGGTTAAGATCAAGGCAAGGAGTGCCCCAGGGAAATTCGGTCGGTACTTCTCTATGCCATAAATAATGCCGAACGCCACGAGTCCCACCGCGAAGGTTGGGATATGTAGTGAAGGCAGTCCTTTCACAATCTCTAAAAGCATAGGAAAGATGTACTCATGCCTGGAAACGGTCAGGCCCATGAAGTGGGGAAGTTGAGTTCCTATAATGATGAGTGCCGCCGCAGAGGTAAATCCTTTGACTGCTGAGTGTGAAATGAAGGACATCACCACACCCAGACCAGACAACCCAATACCGAGATAAAGAACTCCCACCATGAAGGCGAGCAAAAGAGCCAGTTCAATGAATTGCTGGCTGCCGGGTTCCGCAAGCGGTGTGAGCGTTGTAAGGACTAGTAAGCTCATAATCGCTATGGGACCAGTTGCAAGCTGCCGTAAACTGCCCCAAAGGGCGGCAATAAACGGCGGAATTGTTGCCGCATAAAGCCCGTAGACAGGGGGAATTCCGGCAAGCATCGCGTAGGCCATTGACTGCGGGATGAGAACGACCGCAACAGTCAGCCCCGCAAGCACATCACTTCGAAAAGAGGATATTTGGTATCCCTTAAGCCACAGTAAAAAGGGGAGAAATCGGTAGAGTATGCGATGATGCTGTACTATATGCGGCATAGAAAACCTACTCTTTTTAGTTCATAAGAATTCCATCGAGGACATGCAAATATAGAAAAATAGCTGTCAAATATCTTGCTCTCCAAATAGGGCTTACTTATCTCTCGGCTGGAGGAGAAAAGTCCCGGAAAACTGGTCACACTTACAGAATTGCCCTTAAACTTATCACTTTCTTCCTTGACCTTTGGAATATGGGAGGCTGAGCCTCTTGATATGGAGTTATACAGGTCATCGGGTAATTCAGGCCGTTTTGACCGTCAAAAATGGGCATGAATATGATGATCAGGACCACGATAAACGCTGCCACCATTCTCCTCGCTTCGTAAATCAGCTACCCCAGGAAATCTGAGTGTGGGCTGAAAAGATATTGAGATCAGGAAGAAAACAGACCACACCGCATTACTATTCTCTTGACCCGAGCCTGATTTCATAACCTGGCTTGACCTGCTGCCATGTGGGGGCGATAGCTACTGAATGTTGTGGAAATACATCTCGCACTTTAGCAGTCCCCACCTTAGCTCCATCCGGCGAATAGACAGAGAGCAAATCAGCCTGTTGGATGCCATGCTTACTTCCCAGACCAAAAGAGATTAACGAATGTTCGCCGGATTGCTTGAGCTTGAATATCTCCGTCCGGCCTAAAGCAGCCATAAGGGATGCTTTCCCACTGGAGAGGTAATAGGAGAGCACAAAGCAGAGGGCAAAGAAAGGGAGGATACTTAGACAAATCCACCAAGGAGACACCCCCCAATGCCGCCGAACATATGACCTGAGGTGCCTTCTGTAGGCAGAGGTGTCCTCGTAAACGCGGATTGTGTACTGGGTGATCCTTTTTTCAGGAATCTCTGCCAGGCAGCTCACAGATAGACTATGACTGCCAGGCACAAGCGATGGGCCGATTTCCAGGGTGCCGTGCCAGGCGTTGTGCCAGACACTATTTTCCGTACCGGCAAAACGCAATATAATCCCTTTGGAAGAAGCCATAGAGGAAAGCTGCTGAATCGATTTTATCCGCCGAGACGACTTTCCGGATATGGGCTGACTCATGCCTGGATAGCCGGAAAAGATATTGGCGGACCGGTCTGTCCCGTCGATAAAGGCATCAGCCACCAGCAGGAGGGCCAACACCCCCAAAAGGGCTCCCAATCTACCGATCACTTTGATCCACAGTGTAAGTCTTTGGAGTTTCATGGGTAGTGCACAGTATGGTGCGAAGCAGCATAACCCCTGTAAAGACGCTGAGGCCTCAGAGTTTCTATTCGCTTTCTGCCCTCAGTCTCTTAACCAGGATTTTCCCGAGGATAAGGGTGATGAGGACTAAGGGAATAAAATTCTGAAAGAAAATGGGCGTTATATATTCGGGGTTTTCCTTGCCCTGCATAATACTGTAAAAGAGTTCCGCGAAAACAAGAGCATCCACTACGACTATTACTATCTTTTGTTTGGTGTTCATACCATCTCCTTAGTCCGTGAAGCCTGGAGGGTCAGCCTGAGATTAAGCTGAACCCTGCAGTTGCTCCTTTCTATTTCCTCATAATATCCTGTTTTGTTACATTCATCACCCTTATAGCCACGTTCTCCGGTCCCTCGGCCTTGTATGCCGCCCTGAGGATATCCCCGACTTCAGGATCCTTACCAACCAGGGCCTTGGAATAGTTGATTACGATGGTCTTATTGGTTGACCTGCCATAGGGATGTTCTTTGTCCTTGGTCGTGTCGTATATCTCAATAGTATAGGTCTTCTTTTTCTCATCTATTGCCACACATTTTCCCTGTACCACTTCCGCAGCCACGGCCGCAGGTATTACTAAGGCAACGGCTATGGTTATGGTTAGCACTGTGGATAACAAGTTGGTCTTTACCATACGGTTTGCTCCTTTTCTCAACTTGCGCCTACTTTCCCGCCGCCTTCTTTTCCCTGAGCTCTACTGCGGCGCCCTTAAACATAATCCCCATAATAATTGCGCAGACGAGGGCTACCACTGCTAGAATAAGAATCCCAGCAATTAAAGTAAGACCGTACTGCTTAAAGATAATGGAGATCATGCAGACAACAATGCAAACCATGAACCAGAACCGGATGCCCATCCCCCTGCTGTATTTGGTGGCTACTGTTCCTATCTGGGCACCTACAGCGGCACCGCAGAGCATGACGACCACCGCGATCAGCTCAATCCGCCCCTTCAGGGTGTAGGTAAAGGCCCCGTAAAGCCCTGAGACCATTACTTCAAAGAGGTCTGTACCCACCGCCACGTGCGTGGGACACCCAACAAGGTAGATCAGGGCTGGCATGCGGAGCATACCACCACCGATGCCGAGGAATCCTGCCAGGATACCAGTGACAAAGCCAACTAATCCCGGCAGCCATAGAGAACAATATATGCCTGCCATCTCAAAATGCATCATAGGGGGTATTCTGATCTTGTGGAGGGTAGAGGCCCAGTCGATTCCGCCCTTTAACTTATCTTCCTCTCCTATCTTTTCCCTTTCCCTCCTGCGCTTCTTGAGAATATCCGTGAGAACCATCAAAAAGATGCAGGCAAGGAAGCCGACGTAGACCCACCTCACCACGGGTCCGACAAGCCCTATTGCCTCTAAGTATATAACGATTCTGGCCCCGATCTCAATCCCGAGCATGGTGAAAATGAGCATGGCAAGGCCAAGCGGGACATCCACGTTGCCGAACTTTGCATGCCGGATGGTGGCAATCATGGATTTTCCGGCAATATGGGCAATGTCTGTTCCGATAGCAAAGGCCATAGGAAAACCCAAAATGTTGAGCCCCGGGGTCACTAGCCAGGCGCCCCCCATGCCAAAAAATCCGCCGATGACGCCAACGGCAAATCCTATGAGGACGAGGCCCGGCCAAAAGATTTCTATTCCCGAAATTGGCATGTACATCATATACCAGGCTGAAGCTTCCATCAGTTGAATCTCCTTTTCATCATAACCACCAAGTTGACGTCTGCCCTCTCTTCGATTTCGTTCTTCACCCCATTAAATAAGCGCTTTAGACGTGATACCGCCTGTTGACTGAACCTGTGTAACGGGGTCTGTTTCGTATCCTATTATTCCCTCAACTCTCGGGACCTCAGATCCAGTCCTATCTTTGACATGATTATGTCCATAAGAAATCCGATTCCAGAACCGAGGGCCGTGAGAACGACGACCGTCCAGATGCCAAACAACAGGAGATTCTCATTATACATGTTGGCAAAGTAGAGATAAGTACCTGAAAGGACCCGGGTATCAGCTACATGAACCAAGGGTTTCGCCTTTTTACCGCCAGCCGAGACTGGGGCCGGGATCAACAGATAGACCATGGTTATGGAGGTAAGTAGTCTATAAAGAAAAGCTTTCATGAGAAATACCTCCCTTCCAAATAAAGAATTAGATTTTCATATGACTTGACTGTTGCATAACCGGTGATGATGAAAACCGGAAGGGATGGCTTGGAGGTCTTGACATCCCTGAGGACTTTCATGCCCTCGATGTCCGGCATACGGATGTCGGTCAGGACAATGTCGTACTGTCTCTCGATGGCCTAGTCAAGTCCCTCCCGTCAGCTCAGCGAGACACGGACCTCGCGATTGTCATCGGCCGGTATCTGCTACCACTGTCCAAGACAACCTGTTCGTCATCAATTACCAGGGCTTTCCTTCTTTTGAATGACCTGGCGGAGTGTTTCAAGGAGTTCGTCAGGTGTAAATGGTTTGGCAATAAAGGTGGTAGCCCCCATCTTAACAGCTTCTTTAACTGTCTCTGCTGTATGATAGCCACTCATGACTATAATGGGTATATCCGGCCATTTTTCCTTGACCTCTCTCATAAGATACATACCATCGCGCTCGGGCATTTTTATGTCTACAAGGAGGAGAGCGGGCTCTTGATCCTGAATTGCCGCAAGGGCCTTATCAGCAGAGGTGACGAGTAATACCTGAAAGCCGTCTGCCTCAAGTACCCGCCGACAGCTATCAAGGACAATGCCTTCGTCATCTACAACCATTATTTTCATGTTATTCCCTCTGCCCCTCTAGTGGAAGCCGGATTGTAAAAGTACTCCCACTGCCAACCTCGCTTTGAACCCAAATTGTTCCCCCGTGTCTCTGTACGATCCCAAAGGAAACTGCCAGACCAAGTCCGGTACCCTGGCCTATCCCTTTTGTAGAAAAAAAGGGATCGAACAATTTGTCAAGATCCTCCGGTGGTATACCACAACCAGTATCAGCAATGGCAATCTCAACAACCTTCTGACCGGCGTCGCTTGCAGATAAGGTGATACCGGTAGATACTATGACATTGCCACCCGTTTCAGTAGCATCAAGCGCGTTTATGATCAGATTTAATAGCGCACTTTGGAACTGGCTGCGGTCCAGAGTAAGCATGGGTAAATTTTTCCCTGGATTGAATTCTATACCTACCCCTTTTAACAGTGCCTGGTTTTCCATCAGCGAAATGGTGGAACGGACAAGCCGGTTTATCTCTGTTGGCTCTCGATCAAGCTTTGTCTGTCGGGAGAAATCGAGTAGACCCTTAACAATCCTCCTGACCCGTTCCGTAGCTTTGGCTATTGTCTGAAGATCAGACCGAATATCATCTCCTATATCTTTACGTCGCAGCAGCATGTGAGTAAAGGTTAATACACCTGTTAGCGGGTTGTTTATTTCGTGAGCAACGCCTGCCGCAAGTCTTCCGATGCTGGCCTGTTTTTCAGACTGAAGGAGTCGGTCTTCGCTCTCTGCCCTACTGCGTCTATCACGTTCCTGGAGAGATACTATCATGTCCTTAAAGGTATTTTGTAAGACACCTATCTCATCCTTTGATAGAGGCCCAACCTCCGGCGATAGATTGCCCTCGGAAACCTGTTGGCTGGCCTTTATCAACCGGTGCACCGGGCTCATGATCTTGTCTGCCAGGATGTATCCCAACCCAATCGCCAATGCCATGCCAGCCACAGTTATGAGTACGAAAACGGTAAGGACCTTTTTCACGATGTCAATGTACTGCGCCTCCAGAATTCCCACATAAAGCATGCCCACTCTCTTGCCAAAAATGTCTTCGATGGGTTCATATGCTGTTATGTACCAGTCGTTTACAACAAATGCCCGCTCTGTCCACGTTACACCCTTTTCAAGGACATGGTCTTTAACCTCTTTCGAGACTCGTGTTCCTATCGCCCGCTTTCCGTCCAAGGTGGAGACATTTGTTGAGATGCGGAGGTCATTGAAAAAGATAGTAGCTGTTCCTATGCTGCGACCTTTGTATACCTCCTGCTGAAACACTGCGTCTCGCACTTTGTCGACTATCTTTTGACTTCGGTTTAGAAGAATTCCGCCATAAAGAATACCAAGCAGGTCATCGCCCTCGAAGACCGGAATGGCAGCCGCGAGTGCCATTCCCGACGGTTCCTCCTTCTCAGCTCTCGGAGCTGCCTTCGGTGAGGGAAGCAACTGGATTTTGGCTTGATTGGCCAGTTCGGGGCTCTCAGCAGAGAGAAACTCGTTGCTCAGAACCACGGTTCCTGAGATGGGAATCCCCTGTTCGAACGCCAAGTTTGCTATAGGGTTGGCAGTTTGATGCCTTTCATTCGGTACGGGATTCGGCCCAATTCGGCACAATGTTTCGTCTTCTCCGGTGACTATACCGGCGAAATCCAATTCGGCGTGCTGGGCCATACGCCTGAGCCGAGTAACAAGTTCCAGGTCATCATATTTCCTAAGCGCTGAGCGGAATCCAAATCCCAGCGTTGTGATATTGAGGGAAACTTTGACACTATTGATGCGGGCAAGGTATATCTCACGGGCGGCATTCAGGTCTAACCTGACGCGCTTTGTTGCCTCGCTGAGCACTGCTTTGTAAAGCAGCTGGCCACCAATGAGTAGAGAAACAGCACCAACCAGAAAGGAAACCCCTAAGAAACTTGCTATAAGCTTGGATCTGGTTGAATAAAACACCTGATATTCCTCTTTTTCCAATCTTTGTTACGATTAGCTTGAAATAAACCCTACAGCGTCATTCTTGCCCCGTTAAATATGTTCCCCAATAGGTACTGTTACCTGTAGGGTGCTTATTTCATAGGGTTCACCCTGTTAGATATAAAAACGACAGGCATTATAACTTTCCCGGAGCAGTCAGGTATCAAGGCGTAAACTAAAGGTCTTATCGTTTTATCTAACAGGGTGAAGATTTCATCTCTAAATGTAGTAGATCTCGAAATATGCCCGGTCAAGATAGCGAGTTACTATCATCTTAGGGACTACTAGAAAGAAACAGCGATTTGTTCGCAGCACGCCTAACGCTGGGGATTAGCTGCCTGGAAATCGTGAAGCCGTTTTTTGACCATCCTTGAGCAGATGCGCAGATGTTCTCCTCGGAGTCGGTCTTCATCACTTTTGCGAATTGAGCACCCCGAAGAGGCCAGTCCTTATCGGTCAGTCTTCTAGCTTGGTAAAGGGGACCATGCCTCTATTGGTTATGATCTTCTTACCTTCCTCGGACAGGGCGAAGTCG
>JABXJY010000312.1 GCA_013375385.1 Desulfobacterales bacterium | reverse complement strand
TCAGTTAAATGGCACACCTTGCTGGACACACTTCCCAGGAGTGCGCCCTTCAAAGAGCCCAGCCCTCGACTCCCGATAACGATCATATCAAAGGCACCATGTTTGGCAAAACTGACAATCTTTTCAGCCGGATCTCCCTGGATCACGCTCGTTTCAATATGCTTGACACCGTTCTTCTTGGCTTCATCTTCGGCCACGCTGAGGATCCGCCTTCCGATAGCCTCTGAATAGACATAATACGGGGACTCTCCGATTTCTTCTGATCTAATAAACTCCCTTATTGCCTCGGGGATTTCCGTTACCTGAGCTACATGTAAAAGATGTATGGTAGCGTCGCTCTGTTTCGCCATATTCGATGCAAACTCAATGGCTTTCGACGCGTGTTCTGATCCGTCTACCGGGACGAGAATCTTTTTTATCATCTTTGCCCCTCCTCCTGAATTATTGTACCTACCTCTCGAAGAGCTAACGGCCAATAAAAACAATCAGCCTCCTAACACGAACGCCCTGTAGATCCTCAAACCACTTACAATCTGGCTCACAGCCATAAGCAAAACAAAAAGATTGTTCAGGCCATGGATCAAGGGAAGGATCCTCCGCTGCTTTTTCTTATGGTTCATGTACAGGTCGGACTCCAGTCCAAAGATCATAAAGGGCGCCATCACGAGGGCACCCTTGCCATGGATCCCTGTCATGAAGACCCCGTGCCGGTAAACAAACACTACGGCCATGCCTCCCAGCATGCCAGCCAGCAGTACCCCGAGGGCAATCTCCCCCAAAGCTACGTGCCGCTTCCACCGAAAAACCACCTTGTGGTGAAGATGAAGAAATCGAAACCGTTGCAGCCCAAGGTAAAACACGTACAGGGCCAACAGTATGGCCAAGAACTGAATGATAGGATGAACAACAAGCATGTCATGTATTCCTTTATGACGTGTATCAGTTGAGAGCTGCCTCTAATGCATCCAGGTCTGTTATAGGTGTCTTGCAGGCATACTTTTCACACAAGTAAACCGCGGGTTGATTATTTACCGAGCCCATGGCTTTTACAAAGGGAGCCAGGGAAGCAATTCTTTTGCCCTCCGACCCTTGAATCCGCAGTAGCAAAACCTTGTTGGGCAAAAAACTTCTCTGGATTGTGTTGATCATAGCCCGCGTGCTCGCAAGGGAAGGATCTCCGGCAATGACGATCTCTTGGCTCGGACCAACCATGAAATCAAGGGCGACCAGTAGCTGAGTATAACCCATGGGGTGATCAGCGACCTGCCCGGAGAAAGCTCGAAGCAATTGTTCGGCCCTTTGCTCCAGGTCGATACTGCCGGTCATCCGGCCCAGACGCAGGAAGTTCAGGGCCGCAACCGAGTTTCCTGAAGGAAGGGCACCGTCATAGATCTCCTTGCTTCGGGTGATGAGAGATTCGTTTCCCCTTCCCGTGAAATACAGTCCGCCTTCTCCTTTATCCCAGAAAATGCCTATCATCGCCTCATTGAGGGCAATAGCCTCCTCAAGATATGAGATCCCAAAGGTGGCCTCATACAATTCGATCAGGCCCCAGACCAGGAAGGCGTAGTCATCCAGGTATCCCGGGTAGGCTGCATCACCTTGCCTGTAACGGCGAAGAAGCCTGCCCCCGGCTGTCCTGAGATTCATCAGGATGAAGTCGGCAGCCCTTCGGGCCGCCTTCGCATACGCTTGATCGCCAAAGACCTGGTATCCTCTTGCAAGGGCGGCAATCATGAGGCCGTTCCAGGAGGTCAGGATCTTGTCGTCCTTAAGGGGGTGAACCCGTTTCCTGCGGATATCAAAGAGCCTGTTCCTGGCATTCTCCAGAGCGGTCTTAGCGTCTGTCAGATCCATGCCCTCTTTTTTCGCAAAGATCTGGACCGACACAGGCATATGGGGAATGCTGGGGCCCTCTTCAAAATTGCCTGTCTCACTGATATCAAAGAAGCGGCAGAAGAGACCGCCCACCTCTTCTCCTAAATGCCCCTTAACCTCCTGGGGCGTCCAAAGATAAAACAGGCCTTCTTTACCTTCAGTGTCAGCATCCTCTGCTGAATAGAACCCGCCGTGGGGAGCCATCATATCGCGCAACACATAGGTAAATATCTCCCTGGCCACCTGGGCAAATTCGACCTTCCCTGTCGCCTGATACGCCTCCGTATACACCACGGCCAGCAAGGCCTGATCGTAGAGCATCTTTTCAAAGTGGGGGACCACCCACCTTTCATCCACCGAATAGCGATGGAAACCAAAGCCGACCTGGTCAAAGATACCTCCCCTTCTCATGGCATCTAAGGTCTTTTCCACCATCTCTAAGGCCCTGGAATCATTGCTCCGCTTGTGCCACCTCAGGAGAAAGGTCAGCTGGTGAGGTGTCGGAAATTTTGGTGCCGTGCCAAAGCCGCCCCAAATCGGATCAAAGGTCCTCTCAAATTGTATGTAACCCTTTTTCAGGGTTTCCGAACCCAGGGTGTGGACCGGTGTGCTTGAATCTGGCCTGGACCGTAGGTGACTGGTAATCTCTTCACTGGCCCTCAGGAGCCTCTCACGATCTCCCTGCCATAGAGCCGCAGTCTGGTTGATGACATCCATAAAACCTGGCATCCCCATCCGGCTCGACTTTGGAAAATACGTGCCCGCAAAGAAAGGCTT
>JABXJY010000311.1 GCA_013375385.1 Desulfobacterales bacterium | reverse complement strand
AATGGCTATTTCCTGGCTACGGACATGACAAGCATCTTTCCACCACTGCGGCTTCCCAAGTTTTTTATCGCGCAAAAAAAAAGCCGGTATAACAAAAGCCTGCGGCATCCATAGCCTTCGCCACAGCTTCGCAACCCACTCGCTTTACCGCGGAACCGACCTTTATACACTCAGTCGACTCCTTGGCCATTCATCGATAAAAACAACCACCGTATACCTTCACATCATCCCGGAAAGGTTTGTCGAGCTTAAAAGCCCTCTTGATCACCTCGATCTGCAATAGGAGGGCTGAGATGAAAAGAACCGACAACAACAAGCCAGAAGTGGCAGACATCTTTCGGATCTATGGCAACGATTACCGGAAAAATCACTCTTTGCCCTACGTACACAAAAAGGTGATGCATCATATTAAGGTATGCAGGACAGCCGAACTCGGCGGCCACCTAGAACAATGCACCACATGCGGTTTTCAACGAAATGCATACAATTCATGTCGTGACAGGCACTGCCCTAAATGCCAGTGTCTGGCCAAAGAGCAATGGCTCAATGACCGTAGAGCGGAACTGCTCCCCTGTGGCTACTTCCACCTGGTCTTTACTATACCTCATAAGCTTAATCCGATTATCCTGTGCAATAAAATGGTCACCCTGGCAATCCTTTTTGCTGCCGTCAATGAGACCCTGCAGGCATTTGCCAAGGATCCGCAATGGCGTCTTGAGGGACAACTCGGATTCATTGCGGTTTTGCACACATGGAGCCAGACTCTCATGGACCATTTCCATCTCCATTGCCTCATTCCAGCCGGGGCTTTGTCTTTTGACAAGAACCGATGGATACCGGCCAGGGAGTCTTTCCTGTTCAAAGTCAAGTCGTTGGCAAAAGAGTTCAGAAAGCGCTATCTGCAAAAGTTGGAAAAAGCCTTTGTTGATGAAAAACTCATCTTTCCCGCAGACACGCAAATCTACGGTTCCCGCCACGCATTTAAAAATCTGATCCAGTCGCTTTCTCAAACCACATGGATTGCATATGCCAAACGTCCCTTTGCCGGACCGCAACAGGTGCTTGAATACCTCGGCCGTTATACCCATCGGGTGGCCATCTCAAACAACCGCATCGTTTCTATCGAAAACGGCAAGGTCACCTTCACCTATCGAGATCGCCACAGAAACGATCAAATCGAAACAATGGCCCTTGATGCCGACGAGTTTATCCGGCGTTTCCTTTTGCATGTCCTGCCAAGGGGGTTTATGAAAATCAGATATTTTGGCTTCCTGGCAAACACCAACAAAAACAAGTGTATCCCGCTTTTGAGAAAACTCATTGATCCAAAGGCACCGTTGCCTGAAAAGATAACGGAAACTGTCCAGGAAATGATGCTGCGGTTGACCGGTGAGGATATTGCCTGTTGCCCACAATGCCAAAAGGGTAGAATGGTGAAGGTGCGAAAACTGCCTAAACCGCCCTTTGATACATCATAGTGGTATTGGGTGTCGCTTCGTTTTAGTCAAGCAAACACGAAACCTGCCCCGTGGGTAGAATGGGAAAAGTATGTCCTAAGGCCGCAGTTTTTCTGAAGTCAGGTGAAATTTTGAAAAAGTTTGAGGTCGTTTTGACACGAAAAATCCAAGCAGAGTACGATCAAAGCGTTCCACAGGAAGTGATTTCTACCATAATGACACCTTCAGAATCGACAAACCACCCCATCCAAGATATACAATCCCCATAGATTGAGCCAGCAACGTCAACGCGGTGTCAGTTCTTACGTTTTATCAATAATTGCGCGGCCATAAGTCGTTAGTTACGCTGCCTTTCTTATGCGCAACTATTGATAAAACGCTTCCCTATGAACTGAACCGCTTCGCGGATTTGTGCCAGATCGTCCCGCCTGACCTTAACCATCCACGAAGACTCTTTGCCCCCTATCAACCTCGATAATTAGTCTAGCCTAAAGCCTTCTTAGTCGAGTAGACTACCTAAGATCATTATTTAACGATTTAACAAAGGAGGTACAACTATGAGCAGCGAACTGAGAACCAAACTTCTTGCCCACATGAATTTGCATGGTTTTTCTCCGCACACTCAAAGAAGTTATGTGACTGGTGTGAAGGGATTAGCAAAGTTTTACAACAAATCCCCAGACACATTGACAGATGAACAAGTGCGGGCCTATTTTCGCTATCTCCTTGAAGAGCGAAAAGTGACTTGGGATTCATGCAAAAATTACCTGACAGGAATCACTTTCTTTTACAGGCATATCTGTCAGCGGGAAGTTGAAGACCGCTTTGGCCTTCCACCTCGTCCCAGAGGACGGAAGCTGCCCGTTGTTTTCAGCATTGAAGAAGTAAAGCGGTTGCTGTCTTGTGTAGACAATCTCAAGCATCGGGTCTTGTTAAAAACCATTTACAGTGCCGGACTTCGTGTCAGCGAGGGGGTCCGGCTACGCCCCCATCATATAGAAAGTGATCCGTCAAGAATGCTGATCAGAGTGGAGCAAGGTAAAGGCAGAAAAGACCGTTACACAGTTCTTTCCAAAAAGCTCCTTAAGGAATTAAGGCTATATTGGAAAAAATACCGACCTGAAAAATGGCTATTTCCTGGCTACGGACATGACAAGCATCTTTCCACCACTGCGGCTTCCCAAGTTTTTTATCGCGCAAAA
>JABXJY010000061.1 GCA_013375385.1 Desulfobacterales bacterium | reverse complement strand
AAAAGGAAGATCGTAACTTGATAATAGAAATTGCAGATAAGGGAAGAGGAATGGGCAATGAGGAGAGGGACAAATCTCAGCTACCTTTCTTCAAAATTCTTGGTATGAAAGGATCAGCACGGCTTGGTCTCGGGGCATATATTGCACGTCAGTCAGCAGAATACTGTGGAGGAGACATACACATTGAGAGCAGAGAGGGCGTTGGCACAACGGCATCAATCTTACTGAAGGTAAGTGATCAGGTCCCCTAAACAAAAAGTCGTCATAGCAAGCGGCTACAGCATATGGGCACACAAATCTACTGTTAGATGTCTGGCATCTGGCCCGAAACTTATGCTTACTGCTGAGACTGTCGAAAAAGTCCAAATATTGCCTTTTATCGACATTCACCTATAGTAAAATCGACCACTTCCAAGGCCCAAAATCATTGTTTTAGGGTTTTTCGACAGTCTCTTATGTAATCTGGAATCTTTTAGGACAACATAACTGCTTTGATTGTGGAAAAATGAAGGGCCAAAAAACTTATCAATACCAAAACAAATCTATACTTCTCCCGCCTGAAAAACATTACAGAACCAAGGTAAATCATTCCATAAACTCCCCTCTGTCATTTTCTTGGATTTATTGAGATTTGCATTGACAAAATAAGGACTTAAAGCTAATTTCCTCAGAGAAAATGGGAGATCTGCCATGACCCTAACCAAGGCCCACATCGCTAAAGCCATCCATGACCGCCTCCATTTCACCAATGATCGCTCCGCCCAACTGGTTGAATCCCTGTTAGAGATCACCAAAAAGACCCTCGAGAATGGCGAGGATGTCCTGATCAGTAAATTCGGGAAATTCTGTGTGAAAGACAAAAGGGGACGGAGAGGGAAAAATCCCCGGACTGGGCGTGACATGATGCTGGGTGAGAGGAGGGTGGTTACCTTTAGGTGTTCTGGGAGGTTGAGGGATAGGGTTAACGGGGAGGGGTAGGATTTCAGGTTGGAAATAGGGTTGGAAAGGGTGTGTCCAGAAAAGAGAAGGGGATTAGCCAACTACAGCTAACCCCTTTGATATTCCCTGGTAGTCCCAACGGGACTCGAACCCGTGTTACCGGCGTGAGAGGCCGGCGTCCTAGACCGCTAGACGATGGGACCACAGTGGCTGGGGGACAAGGATTCGAACCTTGGTTTGCAGGGCCAGAACCTGCCGTCCTGCCGCTGAACGATCCCCCAGTTGCACTTGGTACTATTTTCCCGATCCTCTCTTCTAATGTCAAGTAAAATATTCCTGGAGCTTACTGAGTTTTGAGGAAACCTCATTGTTTGTGAGCCAAAATCGGCTGGTACCAGTGGGGTTAGGGTCGCTCTTTCCGTGTCAGAGACTGATTCTTCTTCATATATTCGAGCCTGTTCAGGCCATTGATGTAGGCCTTGGCACTGGCCACTATGATGTCAGGATCGTTTCCTTTGCCCAGTGTCTGGACCCCTTCCTCCTCCAGGCGTACTGTCACACTCCCCTGGGCATCTGTCCCCCCGGTGAGGGAATCAATCGAGAAGCGAAGGAGTTTGGATCCCGTCCCTGTCATCTTGGCAATGGTGTTATAGGTGGCATCAATGGGACCCACACCAAATCCTGCCTTCTGTTCCAGCTTCCCTGCGATCTCCAATTGCACCGTCGCTGTGGGCACCGTCGCTGTCCCACTTATCACATTGAGATACTTTAACTCATAGGTATCTGGAACCCTCAGTATCTCTTCGGCAACAAGAACCTCCAAATCCTCATCCACTATCTCCTTCCTCTTATCCGCAAGCTCTTTGAATCTCATAAAGAGACGGTCAATATCACCCTCGGATAAATCGTAGCCAAATCTCCTTAAACGATCCCTGAACGCATGTCGGCCGGAATGCTTTCCCAGAACGATACGATTGGTCTCAAGCCCGATCGTTGCAGGCTCCATTATCTCATAGGTTGTCTTATTCTTCAGGACCCCATTCTGATGGATACCGGCCTCATGGGCAAAGGCATTTGCCCCAACAATGGCCTTATTGGGCTGGACCGGGATGCCGGTAATCATGGCCAGCAGGTGGCTTGAGGGATAGATCTCTCTTGTGTTTACCGTCGTGAAATACGGAAGATAATTCCTCCTTGTATGGAGGGCCATGACGACCTCCTCGAGAGAAGTATTGCCTGCCCGTTCCCCAATGCCGTTTACGGTAACCTCGACCTGCCTTGCTCCGGCATGTATACCCGCCAGGGTATTAGCTGTGGCCAGACCCAGATCGTTATGGCAGTGAACGCTCAGGGTTGCCTTGCCAATGCCTGGTGTGTGGCTCCTTATATAGGCAATAAGATCTGAGAACTCATCTGGAATAGCATAGCCTACCGTGTCAGGGAGATTGACCGTGGTGGCTCCGGCTGAGATAGCCGCCTCAAAGATCCTGCACAGGAAATTGCGGTCAGTCCGGGAGCCATCTTCTGCTGAGAATTCGATGTTGTTGGTGAATTGGCTGGCGTACCTAATAGCCTCAACTGCCTCGTTAACGACCTGGTTTCTATCCATTCTTAATTTGTGCTGGAGATGGATATCCGAGGTGGCAATGAAGATGTGGATGCGGGGATTTGCCGTCTCCCTTATTGCACCCCAGGCGGCGTCAATATCCTCCTTGGAGGTTCGAGCCAGGGCGGCCACCTCCATACCCCTGATTTTCCTGGCGATCATCTGAACTGCCTCGAAGTCCCCTTCCGAGGAAGAGGGGAACCCTGCTTCAAGGACATCTACCCTGAGTTTCTCCAGCTGGGAAGCAAGATACATCTTCTCTGGGGTGTTCATGCTGTAGCCTGGTGACTGCTCCCCATCCCTCAAGGTGGTGTCAAAGATAGTGATCTTATCTGTCATGGATGCGTTCCTTTCTTTAAAAAAGTGCCTAAAGTGATCTAAAGTGAGCTAAAGTTTGGAGGATAACTTTTAAGTTAGTCTTTACTTAACTTGAAATAGATACTGTCCACCAGGGCCTGCCAGCTGGCCTCAATAACATTCTCTGAGACACCTACGGTATTCCATATATCTTTGCCATCCCTTGATTCAATTAAAACCCTCACCCTTGCTGCTGTTCCAGCGCTCCCTTCCAGTACCCTCACCTTAAAGTCAACCAGCCTCATCTCTTTTATTCTGGGATAAAATTTGCTCAATGCCTTACGAAGGGCATTATCGATAGCATTCACAGGTCCGTTCCCTTCGGCAGCCGTAATCTCTTCCTCTTCCCCCACGGATATCTTAATGGTCGCCTGGGCTATTGACTGGCCATCCTTGTTTTTCTCGTTGATCACCCTCAAAGAGAGCAAAGAAAAGGGTTCCCTGAATTGACCCGTAGACTTCTTCATCAGAAGTTCGAGTGACCCTTCAGCGGCGTCGAATTGATATCCCTGATCTTCCATCTGCTTAATCTCTTTGACAATCTTCCGACTATCGTAGCCATTCCCCCCTAGAGCAAGACCCATCTCATTGGCCTTGTATTCTATGTTGCTTTTACCCGAGAGATCTGAAACCAGCACTCGGCGCTTATTTCCAACAGCCCCAGGTTCGATATGCTCATAGGCGAGGGGCCTTTTCAGGATTGCACTCACATGGACTCCGCCTTTGTGAGCAAAGGCACTTCGTCCAACAAAAGGCCTTTCCTTTAATGGTGGTATATTTGCTATTTCACTGACATACCTGGAAACCTCGGTCAGGCGCTTTATTTGGGAATCATCGAGACATTTTCTGCCTAGTTTCAATTGTAGATTAGCTATTATCGAAATGAGATCCGCGTTTCCACACCGTTCTCCATAGCCATTTATTGTTCCCTGAACCATCTTGGCACCTGCTTCAACAGCAGCCAGGGAGTTGGCTACAGCCAATCCACAATCATTATGCGCGTGGATACCGAGAGGGATACCGGGAAAGGATTTCCTGACCACTTCCACTATCTCTTTTATGTCACTTACCATGGTGCCGCCGTTGGTATCGCAGAGCACAATGATATCAGCCTCACCAGAGATTGCTGCCTCAATGGTTCTCAAGGCATACCGGCGGTTAGCCTTATAACCGTCGAAGAAATGCTCGGCGTCGAAAATAACCTCTCTGCCTTTTGATTTAAGATACTTGACCGAATCAGAGATCATGGCCAGGTTTTCGTCCAATGGAATACCCAGAATCTCGGTTACGTGAAGGTCCCAGCTCTTCCCAAATATGGCAACTGTCAGGGTTTCAGCCTGCAATAATGCCTCCAGATTAGGATCCTTTTCTGGCAGTATGTTTGCTCTTCGGGTGCTGCCAAAGGCCGTCAAAGGGGCTGTCTTGAGCCTCGCGCCCTTTGCCATCTGAAAAAAGCGCATATCTTTCGGATTTGAACCAGGCCACCCACCTTCTATGTAATGAACACCAAGTTCGGCCAGTTTTTGGGTAATGCGCAGCTTTTCCTCAGCAGAGAAACTGATTTGTTCTCCCTGGGTGCCATCTCTTAATGTGGTATCATAGATCAAGACCTGCTCTTCCATAATCCTGCCCCCTTCTAAAACCAAAAACCCGTTATCAGGCGGACCTGATAACGGGTTTTGCGAATCTTTTCAAGAACATTATGTCATCATCAGGCCCGGTAGTTTCAAGCTACCCACCAGGAGGAGTAGCAACAGGGAACGTATCACTATCCCTGTTGCCCCGATAATGCCGATAATGTTTTGAAACATGAAATTCATTATATTCCTTGATTAAACATGAGCGCCTTTATAAAAGAATAAAATTCATCTGTCAAGCTTTTTTAAACTTCCTTTAAGAAAAATCATAAAAAGGTCACTCTGCTCATTTTAGGCAAAGATCTTTGAACTGATTCGACCTTATGCTTCGAATCTCCGGATCTATCTTCTTATGCCGACGCACAAGGCCTTAAGACATTTTAAGGGTGATTCCCTGTCAGGGCCTTTGCAAGAGAGCTAACAAATGATCTTATGTGGATAAAAGCATCTTTCTTGTCCCCATAGTGTGCCAGAGAATCCACCAATGCACTGCCAATAATCACTCCTTCACAAAGGGCTCCTATCTCCTTTACCTGGGATGCTGATGATATCCCGAATCCTACGGCAAGGGGCTTATCGGTCACAGTCCTCAACATCTTGAGATAATCGGCCAACCCCTCAGGAATCCCCTTTCTTTTCCCTGTTATACCTGTAACGGATACAGTATACAGAAATCCACTGGTTTTTCGGGCAACAGATCTTGCTCTAGACAGAGGGGTATTGGGCGCCACAAGAAAGATGACATCCAGATTATTCGCTCTGGCCAACCCACTCCATTCAGCAGCCTCTTCCGGGGGAAGATCCGGGATGATAAAGCCATCCACCCCGGCCATTGAGGCCTGGAGGGTCAACTCGCCCAATCCGAACCGATAAACTGGATTATAGTAGGTCATCAGGATAAGGGCGATATCAGTCCCCCGTCTGATTTCCTCTACCAATACGAGGATTTTTTTGAGATCCGTGCCCTGCCTCAATGCCCTGAGTGAAGCGGCTTGAATAACAGGCCCGTCAGCTAAGGGATCGGAGAAGGGGACACCCAATTCGATAATATGGGCACCGCATTCCTCGAGTGCAAAAACCAGATCCCTGGTGGTGCCCAGATCTGGATCACCAGCGGTAATAAAGGGGATCAGGGCCTTTTTCCCCTCCCTTTTCAACCTCTTGAAGAGCAGATCTATCCTGTTCATCCTCTTAACAGACCTTACCCCCCTTCCCCCTTTCGGCCATGATGGCCACATCCTTATCACCCCTGCCGGAGAGATTGATAACGATAATTTGATCAGAGGCCATCTTTGTCGCTATCTTGGCCGCATAGGCCACGGCGTGGGCACTCTCTAAGGCCGGGATGATCCCCTCTGTCTCTGAAAGGATTCTGAACCCCTTGAGGGCCTCGTCGTCAGTTACCGACACATAGGTAGCTCGGCCATTGTCCTTAAAAAAGGCATGCTCTGGACCCACACCAGGATAGTCGAGGCCAGGGGCAATTGAATGAGTCTCCCTGATCTGTCCCTCCCGGGTCTGCAAAAGATAGCTCAAGGCTCCGTGCAGAATGCCCGGGCTCCCAGCCGAAAGGGTGGCCGAATGTTTACCGGTATCCAGACCAAGACCGGCTGCCTCTACCCCTATCAATCTTACGTCATCACCGCGAAAGGGATAGAATATGCCCAGGGCATTGCTCCCCCCACCCACACAGGCCACAATGGTATCGGGAAGGCGACCTTCTGCCCGTTTGATTTGCCGCCGGGCCTCCTGGCCTATCACGGACTGGAATTCTCTCACCATCATGGGATAGGGAGAGGGGCCGACAACCGATCCTATTACATAATAGGTATTTTTGACATTGGTCACCCAGTCCCTGATCGCCTCGTTTATGGCATCCTTCAAGGTTCGACTACCCTGCCTGACAGGGGTCACATCGGCCCCGAGAAGATTCATGCGAAAAACATTCATAGCCTGCCTGCGCATATCCTCCTCGCCCATGTATATGTGGCACTCAAGGTTGAAAAGGGCCGCAGCAGTGGCGGTGGCCACGCCGTGCTGCCCTGCCCCGGTCTCGGCAATAATCCGGCTTTTCCCCATCCTCTCGGCCAGGAGAACCTGGGCCAGGGTGTTATTGATCTTGTGGGCCCCGGTGTGATTGAGATCCTCTCTTTTCAGGTAGATCCTTGCCCCGCCCATACGCCGGCTCAGGCGCTCTGCCAGATAGAGTGGGGTAGGCCGCCCTACATAGTACTTAAGATAATAGGCCAACTTCGACCTGAAATCCTTGTCACGTATGGCTGCTCGGAAGGCTGTCTCCAACTCCCTGAGCGGGATCATAAGCATTTCCGGTACAAATCTCCCTCCATACCGGCCGAAATATCCTCTCTTATCAGGCATCAACATCTGTCTCACCCTTAATCTTCCTTATCCTTCCCATCAGTTCCTTCATCAGAGAAACATTTTTCTTTCCAGGCCTGTCTTCAATGCCGCTGTTCACATCCACGGCATACGGTTTTACGAGGGAGATGGCTTGAGAGATATTGTCTGGATTGAGCCCTCCTGATAGGATAGTAGGTATTTCAAATTCTTTGGCCTTTATGGCGAGGCCCCAGTCAAAGGTCTCCCCTGTTCCCCCCCTTCTTGTCTCTGAGTCGGTGTCTAAGAGCAGGGCCCTAACCTTTCCGTAATACGGTTTGATCGACTGAAGGCCCGATTCGTCCTTCAGGCGAAATACCTTGATCGTATGGGGCATCAGTCCATGGCACATAGCCGGGGATTCATCTCCATGGAGTTGAACCAGATCGAGACCGCAGAACTGTATGATCTGCCTTATTGTGGCCGGGCGCTCGTCAACAAAGACTCCCACCGTCTGCACAAAGGGCGGAATAGCACGGATAATATCGCATGCCTTTTCAGGGGTAATCTGTCTGGGGCTGGGGGCAAAAATGAAACCGATGGCGTGAGCCCCGACTTCTACGGCAAGGGAGGCATCCTGATAATTTGTTATGCCGCAGATCTTAACCCTTACCATCTCGTATCCTTCCTGCCCAAACCAGCTCCCTTACCTTACCCGCCACATCATCACTCTTCATGATTACGCTTCCCACCAGAACGGCCCGAACACCACCCCTCATCAATACCCGGATATCCCTCCCGTTCTCGATCCCGCTTTCGCTAACGACGATATGCCTATCCGGCACCAGTGGAGCCAGTTTAAGGCTGGTATTGAGATCGACTTCAAGGGTATCCAGATTCCGGTTATTGATACCTATGATCTCAGCCCCGCACTCAAGAGCCCTTTTGAGATCGTCCCTGTCATGGACCTCGGTCAGGGCAGCCAGTCCGAGCTCTTCACAGGCATCCAGCAATTCCTTTAACTGTTGCCGTGATAAGATACGGGTTATCAGGAGAATGGCATCAGCCCCGTATGAGAACGATTCTATCACCTGGATCCCATCAAGGATAAAGTCCTTGCGCAATATCGGTAAAGATACTCCCTTTTTCAGTCGTGGGAGATGGTTGAGATCTCCTCTGAAAAACCTCTTATCGGTCAGGAGTGAGATTGCCGCTGCCCCGGCCTCTTCAAACATCTGACCAATGGTCAGGGGATCTGTCTTTTCACGGATAATACCGGCCGAGGGGGAGGCAAACTTTATCTCGGCAATCAGGCCAATCTTTTTCGGCACGGAGATCGCACCCTTAAAATCACGGATAGGGGGTACGTTATTGCATCCATCAGTTGGCACTCCTCTTTTTCTTAGCCTGTCGACTTCTCTCCGTTTCTCGTCCAGTATCTCCATTAATCGAGAATTCACAGGAAACCTCCTTACAGCTCTTTGCGGACCATAGCTCTGCATTGCTGTGTAAAGCTGATGAGGGAGTCGAGTTTTTCCCTGGCTCGGCCAGAATCGATGGAATCCTTCGCCCTTTCGATACCTTCTTTGAAGTCGCCATCAAGACCTGCTGCCACAAAGGCAGCTGCCGCATTGAGCAGGACCATATCCCTCTTCGCCCCCTTGTCTCCATCCAGGATTTCCAGGATAATGTGGGCATTCTCTCGAGCATTCCCGCCTTTAATGGCCTCCGGAGTTGCTCTTTTGAAACCATACTCTTCCGGTGTCATGGTAAAGGTACTCACATTGCCGTCCTTCAGGCGTGAAACCCTGGTCGGTCCGCAGATGCTTATCTCGTCAAAGGTCCCCTCACCACATACTACAAAGGCCTCCTTGGTACCAAGTCTGCCAAGTACATTGGCTATTTTTTCGGTAAGATCCGGGGCATAGACGCCCAGGACCTGGGCAGTAGCCCCGGCCGGGTTGGTCAAGGGACCAAGGAGGTTAAAAATGGTTCTGAGCCCTATCTCCCGCCTGGGCCCGGCGGCGTATTTCATGGCCCCATGAAACAGAGGGGCATAGAGAAAACCCATCCCCACCTCCCGGATGCAGCTTTCCACACTGGAGTGGTTGATATCCAGTCTAACGCCCAGATTCTCCAGCACATCCGCACTTCCGCACCGGCTCGAGACGGCACGGTTCCCATGTTTTGCCACCTTAACCCCGGCACCGGCAGCAACAAATGCGGTAGCGGTGGAGACATTAAAGGTGCTGGTACCATCTCCCCCTGTCCCACAGGTATCCAGAATGGTTTCGTCTTCTACATTGATCTCATCCCGATCAATGTTTACCCCGTTAGAAACTTCCGAACTTGAAGTCGGATGTGAAGTTTTTCTGGACGAATGGTTTGGGAGGGATCTAAATCCTTTTTCAGAACTTCTAACGGGGTTTACCATATGATTGTTGAGGCAGATGCGTGTAGCCTTGGCCCTCATTACCCTGGCAGCCCCTACAATTTCATTCACCGTTTCTCCCTTTATCCTCAAGGCTGTGATGAATGAACCGATCTGGGCAGGCGTTGCCCTGCCGGTCATAATCTCTTCCATCACCACTTCCATCTCCTGTTCTTTAAGGTCATGCCCTGTGACCACCTTTGCAATAGCCTCTTTAATCATGATTCAGCCTCCTATTAATTAAAGATGGATGAAATTCCTGATAATATGGCTACCGGTATCCGTTAAAATCGATTCCGGATGAAATTGAACCCCTTCGATCCTATATTTACGGTGTCTCAGACCCATGATTTCCCCTTCGTCGGTCCATGCGCTTATCTCCAGGCAGTCCGGCAGTGAGTCCATGTCCACGATCAGCGAATGATAACGGGTGGCCTCAAATAGATTTGGGACACCGTCGTAAATGGTTTGGCCGTCGTGACAGATCAGAGAGATCTTCCCGTGCATGATCCTGCTAGCCCGAACCACCTTACCTCCAAAGGCTGCGGCGATAGACTGATGTCCCAGGCAAACACCCAGCACAGGGATTCTGGGCCCAAAATGAACAATGGCCTCCACAGAGATACCGGCCTGGGTCGGGGTACCGGGCCCAGGTGAAATGACAAGTGAAGAGGGCCTCAGATTTCCCATCCCGGCGAGATCTATTCGATCGTTTCGCAAAACGTGAACGCTCTCTCCGATTACCTGTAGCATCTGGACCAGATTGTAGGTGAAGGAGTCATAGTTATCGATCATCAGAATCATCTTTTATTAGCCCTTTCAATAGCCTTGAACATGGCAGCGGCCTTTCTTAAGGTTTCCTGGTACTCTCCCTCAGGAGAGGAGTCGTACACAATGCCTGCCCCCACCTGTATAGAGAGTCTGTTTTTTACAATAGTGATGGTGCGAATGGTGATGCAGAAGTCCATGTTACCGTTAAAAGCGAAATAGCCCACGGCCCCGCCATAGGGACCCCTCGGGGATGGTTCTAGTTCGCAGATGATTTCCATGGCCCTGATCTTTGGTGCGCCGCTAAGGGTGCCGGCAGGAAAGGCGGCCATAAACAGGTCGAATCCATCCATCTCCGGTTTCAATAGCCCTTCTACCCTTGAAACAATATGCATCACATGGGAATACCTCTCTACCTCCATAAGCCGAGGCACAGTGACAGAGCCCGAGATGGCTACCTTTCCCACATCGTTTCTCCCCAGATCGACCAACATGATATGCTCGGCCCGCTCCTTGGGATCTGCCATGAGTTCCTCTTCCAGGAACTGATCTTCTTCAGGGGTTTCCCCCCTTGGCCGGGTGCCTGCGATTGGCCGAAGCTCTATCTTTGTATCCGTCAGACGGACAAGGATTTCAGGAGAGGACCCTATCAACCTTATCTCTCCAAAATTGAGATAGAACATATAGGGAGATGGATTGATGCTCCTCAGATTCCGGTAAAGGATGAAATCATCACCGGACACATCCCCTGAGAATCTCTGGGAGAGGACCACCTGAATGATATCACCTGCAACGATGTAATCTTTGGCCTTTCGGACTACATCCTCAAAGTCCTTTCTCTTGAAATTGGCCTCAAGATCGGAGGAGGAGAATGGATCCCCCCCTGAAGCGGAAGACAGAGGGCTTTGCAGTTCACCAATGGTCTGATCTACGCCCTGACATGCCGAGTCATAGACCTCTTTCAAATTGTCATGTTCTCGCACATGGGCAAAGGCGACTACCTTGATCTCGTGGGTCAGATGGTCGAAAATGATCAGGCGACTGGTAAATGTAAAGAGAGACTCGGGCGTATTCGCGCATTCAGGGAAAATCCCGGGAAGATATTCCCATTTCCTGACCAGATCGTAATTGAAATATCCCACAAAGCCTCCTTGAAAAGGGGGCAGATCATTTACAACCACCGGTTTGAACTTCCGGCTCATCTCCCTCAAAACAATCAAAGGATTCCGGACAT
>JABXJY010000310.1 GCA_013375385.1 Desulfobacterales bacterium | reverse complement strand
AATCTCCCAGTTGACCCTCTCGGCCATAGTATTAACTGACAAAGGAAATTGGGCGCTCGTTCGAGATTCAAAGGGTGATGGCCATACCATTAAGGTAGGAACCCCTATTGGAAGAAAAGAGGGGAAAGTCATTAAAATCCTGGAAAAAGAGGTTGTGGTTAGGGAATCTTATAGGGACATCAGAGGTCGCAAGGAAACAAGGGATATTTCTATGAGGCTCCCGTCTGTGGATTAGTTTAGGAATTGAAAATTGAAAATTGTCAATTGACAATTGAAAGGGGAGAGCTTGCATGTTCAATAAAATAAGCATGAGAAAAGCTACGATCATTTCTTCATTGATTGCCTTTTCCCTCATCTGCCTTATCTCTGGCTGCGCCCAAGCACCTACAAAAAAACCGGTAACACCTGTGGTAGAGGAAAGGCCTGCTGAGATCCAATCGGTAAACGTCATTTCTGACCCCCAGGGTAAAGAGGCAACAATCGAGATAACCAGCTCAAAACTTGTCCCCTATGCTACCTTTAAGCTTGTTCAACCACTCCGCCTCGTTGTGGGTCTCAATGCACTCCCGGTTCAAGGGCCGACTGGTCCAGCTGTTATCAATGGCAAGATCGTAAAAGATATCCATTTTGAGACAGCTAAGGATAAGCCTGTATCCACCCGGGTTATCGCCACCCTATCTCAGGATGTAGAATACAATGTGCAGGAAGAGGATAGAACAATCAGACTTGTCCTGTCTCCGAAAATACAGGTTGCTGCTAAGCCCATGAAAGAAGAGGAAATAGGCCCGAAAGAGCCTCGCCGGTTCTTTTCGCCAGGCAAAACAAAACTGAATGAGATACTTGGAATCGATTTTTTCATGCTGCCCCAGGGCAAATCACGGGTTGCTGTCACCACCGGCAAGAAGGCGACATACGAATTGAGCCGGAAGAACACCCTTACCTTGCTCCTGAACATAAAGGAGGCCACCATTATCCCTGAGTTAACTCGATACATAGACTCTTCCCAGTTTGAAGGGGTTGTCAGCCGGATTACACCCATTGTAAAAGTTGCGGAAAGGAGAGTTGACCTGGAAATAGCGTTAAAGGAAATGGTCCCTTACCATTTGATGCAGACGGATACAGAGATAAGGTTAGATTTTAATAAGACCTCTGTCAAACCCCCTGCCAAAAAGATAACCCCAGCCAGACTAGCTAAGGCCCCTGTAAAGCCTGAGGAGGTGCCCCCTGAGGTTAAACCTGCGGTTAGGCCTATGAGACCCCCCAAGCCTCTCAAGAAAGAGTATACGGGAGCCAGGATGACGATGGATTTTGCCGACGCTGACATAAGAAACATCCTGAAATTGATCGGAGAGGTCAGCAAGCTGAACATAGTCTGGGGGGCCGAGGTGAAGGGTACGGTTTCTATGAGATTAAAGGATGTCCCCTGGGATCAGGCACTGGATGTAGTGCTTGAGACAAATAACCTCGGTATGATAAGGGAGAAGAATATCATCTGGGTAACCACAAGAGAAAAGATAAAGCAGTTGGAGCAAGAAGAGGCGGACAAACGAAAGGCTGAAGAGGAAAGAAGAAAAGAGGAACAGGCTGAAAAGCAGAGAGCTAAGGCAGTAGAGCCACTTTTTACGGAATACATTCCGGTTGATTTCGCCAATGCCGAGGCAGACATCAAACCTCTTGTCGAGAACATCAAGAGCGAACGGGGCAGCATTAGCGTGGATAAACGCACAAATACAATTATTATGACTGACCTTGCCTCCATCGTTAAAAGGGCCAAAAGTATCGTCAAGGAATTTGATACCCCAGTTAAACAGATCATGATCCAGGCCAGGATTGTGGACGCCTCAACCAGTCTCAGCCGCGACTTGGGCGTGCGATGGAATGCGATCGACGCACAGGAAAGAAAGCCATCTGACACGCCGTGGTATGAATATCCATCTACCGAGATCCGGACTTCGCCCTGGCTGGCAACTCCCCTCTGGAGCCGAGCTGCCCCGACCGATCCAAACTTCCCATCAGGCGCCGGTCCTGAAAGATATAGATATGGCGGCACCTTTGCCACAGCTGCTCCAACGGGTTGGACTCCCAACATCGGCCTGAGTTTTGCCAGAGTGACCAGAGGCGGATTGGCAGGGTTGGCCTTAGATGCCCACCTCGCACTGGCGGAGACAGAGGGGAAGGCAAAGATCATCTCTGCCCCCAAGGTGATAGCCAGTAACGGAGAGAAGGCTGAAATCACCAGGGGTGATATCATCTACAAAGAAATCGTAAAGGCAGATACGACTGACATAAAAGAGCTGCCCGCTACGCTTTCGTTGACCGTAACGCCCACTGTTAGTTTCAATAACTATGTCACCATGGATGTCGAGGTCAAAGATGATAAGGTATACGAGGACCAGACCGGCAAAACAGAAAAGCGCATTAAGACCAAATTGATGATCAGGAGCGGGGATACCGTTGTTATCGGTGGTATATTCAAGGAAGACAAGTCCGAAACAGAGACGGGGATTCCTTGGTTAAGAAAAATCCCTATTCTAGGGTGGTTGTTTGGGGCTCAAACCAAAGTGAGTGCGAGAAGCGAGCTGTTAATATTCTTGACGCCAAGCGTTATCGAGCGGGCAGCCAAGAAACTATAGGTGCTGGAGGAAATCCTCAAGGCTATATTGTATGAAAGTCAT
>JABXJY010000309.1 GCA_013375385.1 Desulfobacterales bacterium | reverse complement strand
ATCTTCTGTGTAAGTGCTCTTATCCCAGTCGGATGCATGGGACCCATGGCGCCTATGGGGCCTGTGGAATCGCAGAATATAAGAAAAACAAAATACGTAAGAGATCTAGACGAAATTCCGTGTTTAAGATTCATGACCTACAACATAAGGGTAGGAGGTGGAATCGAAAATCCATTCACGTCTGTCCGCAACTTACCTAGTTCGAGAAAAAAACTTGAAAGAATTGCACGAGCCATAAAATCTGTTGACCCTGATGTAGTTGCTCTGCAGGAGGTCAGAGGCGCCCATCAAGCAACATTTCTCGCAAGGACATTGAATTTGAATTATGCATATTCTCCTCATGGAAGGAGAGGTCTTGATTGGGGTCTGGCAGTGTTGTCTAAATTCAAAATCTCAAAAGTCTATAGTAAAGTGATATATTATGGTAGAGATCAAAGAGTCGGAGCTGTGTATACCATCGACATAAATGGAAGCCCTGTTACAGTTATAAACGTTCATTATCACCTGGGGAATTATGAGCAACAGGTTAAAGCAACCATGGGATTATTGAGGGATACGAAGGCACCGGTCGTCCTAATGGGGGATCTAAATCGCACTGAGCGTGCTTATGACCTAGGACCCATTTATGAAAAAATGACTGACACCTGCGAAGCGGTGGATACCGAGGGTTCAAGAGATGCAAGAAAGACTGGAACCATCTTAACCTTTTCGAGTTATCGTATAGATTACGTTTTTGTTGATCCCAGCTCTTTTGCGGTAAGGGCCACTGGTTTAATTCCAGAAGAACATCGGATGGCATCGGATCACATTGCTTATTTTGCCTGTGTAACTCTCAAGAATTAAACAAAGCGATTATTGGCAATAATGGCAAATAACCTGCACCTTTCGGGTGCAGGAATTGATGTCGACATCTTGTGGATTCTTCAACTTTTGCATTGATACTGGAGGATAGTTGTGAAAGAGAAAATAGCCACCACTATAGCTAAGGCTGAAACCCAAGATTGGAAGAAGATTGAGGTAGCATTTGGGGATGATTTCCTGGAGATATCTGTCCCCCCTGATTGCGCTATCTTGCACATGAAAAAAATGCCCCCTCTTGCCCATTCGAAAGAACAGATCTTCAATGCCTTGCGTAATCCCATTGGCTCGCCAAAGTTAGAAGAAATCCTTCGATCCAAGGGTAAGCCCCTGGGCGAGGTAACAGTCTGTGTTACTGCCTCTGATATCACCCGCCCTGTACCTTACAAAGGGGAGAATGGTGTTCTGCTGCCGCTCTTTGAGATAATAGAACGTGCAGGGGTTAACAGAGACAAGATCGTAATTGTTGTCGGTACGGGTATGCACCGTGCCAGCACGCCTGATGAAAAGATTTTTATGTTTGGCAGGGAGGTTGTGGATAACTACCGCATTGTTGACCATGACTGTGAAGACCTATCGTCCCAGGTTCTGGCTGCCCATACCACCAAGGGTACCGAGGTATATGTAAACAAAATCTTTTATGACGCTGATGTAAAGATTGTAACGGGGCTTGTGGAGAGCCATTTTATGGCTGGTATATCAGGTGGAAGAAAGGGGGTTTGCCCCGCCTTGGTGAACACCACGACAATTCAGAAATTCCATGGAGTGGAGTTTCTCGAACATCCAAATGCAACCAATTTAGTACTTGAGGGTAACCCTTGTCACGAGGAAGCGCTGGAGGTAGCTCAAACAGTTGGGGTTGATTTTTTGGTCAACACCACCCTCGACAACAGGTTATCTATTACAGGAGTCTTTGCCGGCGATCTGGTTGAAGCTCACCTTGCAGCCTTTGAGGCAATGAAGGAGTTTGTGCAAGTACCTGTAGATGAGCCATTTGATATAGTTTTGACCCATGCCGGATATGTCGGGAGAAACCACTACCAAAGCGTTAAAGCTGCGGTCTGTGCTATGCCAGCCGTTAAGGAAAATGGCTTGATTGTAATGGTTGCTAACAATATTGATCCCGAACCAATAGGCTCTCTGGAATATAAGACATTATTGCATCTCTTTAAGATTCTGGGGCCTGATCGTTACATCTCTATCTTGCAACACCCCGACTGGCTTTTTACCAAAGACCAGTGGGAGCCTGAGATGTGGGGGAAGCCGATCCGTAAGGTTGGTGAAGATGGACTGATTTACTGTGCCCCTCAAGTATCTGAAGAGAGTTATGAAATTATCCCGGGCATGAGTGGATATGACTTTATAGACAGCGACACTGAATTTGGCTCTACCAAGGAAAAGGCGGCAGCGATGTTTCAGAATGCGGTAGTCTATGCCGTGCATCACCCGAGATTTGGTGGCAGAAAACCCACTACCGCCTTTATTGACGAGGGACCCTACGCTATCCCAGTCGCCAGAGAGTAAAACTAGCATGAACTAATATAAACGCACTAAAATGTTTTACATTGTCATTGCGAGCCCAAAGGGCGTGGCAATCTCATTCTCTATGAGATTGCTTCGTTTCACTCGCAATGACCTTTGCATGAATGCGTTTGTATTAGATGTCTCCATAGCTCAAGATCTTAGCATCCATGTCAACTTCTTCCAAGGAAGTTCTACAAGGAAAGAGGCCTGATAACAGAAGAGGAAATGGCAACATACAGGAAAAGCATGAAATCACCTAATTACCCATACGAATGGGTGTAGGTGCTAATGAGGGCATAA
>JABXJY010000060.1 GCA_013375385.1 Desulfobacterales bacterium | reverse complement strand
GTGCTATAACCCGGCTCACCGAAGAGTTCTTCGACGCCCAGGGATTCCATGTATTCTGCTTCATCATAGGGTACGTGCCTGATCTCCTCCTGATCCGCGTCAGAAAGATCGACAACATCATCGTAGAGGCCCTCTACCAAGATCTTGCCCTTTGGGTCACGCATCGAGTCCAGAAGCCGGACCAGGGCGTGAATGGGGTTCTGGATACTCCCCCCATATATCCCTGAATGCAGGTCGGTCTTGGCCCCCTTGATGTCGATCTGCATGCTGCAGATTCCCCTCAGGGAAACGAGGTTGGCGGGCTCGGTTTCGCTCCACTGGCTCCCATCGGCGCTGACGGCCAGATCACAGGCCAGGAGTTCCTTATTGGTGGCTACAAAACCGGCTAGTTGTGGACTACCGATTTCCTCCTGTCCTTCAAACAAAAACTTCACATTGACGGGCAAGGAGCCTTCTGCCTTGAGTAATGCTTCCACGGCCAGGATGGGAACGAGCATATTCCCTTTGTCGTCTGAGGAGCCACGGGCATAGACTCGGCCATCTTTCACCTCGGGCTCGAACGGGGGGGCAGTCCAGAGTTCGACCGGGTCAACGGGCTGGGTGTCAAAATGGCCGTAGATCAGGATAGTGGGTTTGCCGGGGGCGTGCAGCCACTCACCGTAGACAACAGGATGGCCTCCGGTGGGCATAATGCGCACCCCCTCGATACCGGCAGCTTGTATGCGGTTTGCCACCCATTGAGCCGCGCGCTGGACATCATCCGCGTGGTCAGGGAGGGCGGAAATGCTGGGGATACGCAAAAACTCCAACATCTCGTCCTGAAATTGGGATTTGTGTTCTTCGAGGTAAATTTCCCATTGTGTCATTGTTGTTTCTCCTTTCTTGTATTAGATTTGGAATAAATCGTAATTGGGTCATTGCACACTCATGCGCTACACACGGTCTCAGCCTCGAAAGAATGCGCACATCACGGGGCCAGGTTGCCTTGTTTATATACCGCTATCTCCGCTTTCCACAGGGGGCAGTTGTCAGCATGAAATCTATGGTGCAGCATTCTGCCAACAATAGATTGGGGGTTTTTTCTACCATAAATACAAACTGGACAGTAGTGGCAGACTGAAGCCATTATCTTTTTGAAAAATGTGATCTTGTTTTCGCCCATCTTACCCCTTTGCCTTCGTCACAATAAGATCCCTTTGTTAAAGCAGAATCCGGTTTCTCAAGGATCGTGACTCTCCAGCGGATATGACCCTTATAGCCGGCCGCCCTCTGACCGGGCATTTGTACTCACATATTCCGCACCCCACACATTTCTTGAGATCCATATATGGCAATTGAATGGGCATGCTTTTCCTATCGGGCCCTGTCACGATCTCTTTGCGAAAATAGATGGCCTTTGGTGAGGTTGGACAGTGTTCTTCGCACACAATACAGGGCCCGTTTCCTGACCACGGAAGGCATCTCCCCCGATCCACATAGGCTGAGCCAATTACTATGGGACGCTCAATCTTCTCTTTGACCGAAAACTCCCGTATGGCCCCTGTCGGGCAGACACCTCCACACAGGGTGCAGGTATATTCGCAGTAACCCTGGATCATGATCAGACGGGGTGTCCAGAATCCTGCCATTCCTGCCTCGACCAGGGTGGGGTTGATCACATTGGTGGGACAGACCTTCATGCAGAGCCCGCATCTCTGGCAGAGCGTGAGAAAGTCCTTTTCCGGTAAAGAGCCGGGGGGCCTGATCAAGCGAGGCTCTGAGACTTTGTGCACCTGGCCATCCAGTCTTCCCAAGAGGGGTATGGAAATACCGGCCGCCAGTGCCCCGAGCACCGCACGCCTGCCCATATCCGGTCCCTTGTTCAATTTGGGGGACCATCTGAATCGAAATGCGAGGGCCCCTTCGGGGCAGGAATCAAAGCAATTGAAGCACAGCAGGCACTCGGCGTTCTCCCAGTCTTGGCCAGGAACAGGTGTGGCAGCCCCCTGGCAGTCTTTGGCACACAACGTGCACTTTGTGCATTTTTCATGATCTTTTTCCAGCCTCAGCATGCTCATCCTGGAAAATATCCCCAATAGGGCCCCAAGAGGGCACAGGACTCGGCACCAGAAACGTGGCCTGATCCGATTCATGAACAGGATGACCAGAAAGATCAGCCCAATGAACCAGGCCGTTTGATATGACTGGTAACCATAGCCAAAGACAGGTGATACCAGAACCTCGCCACCATAACTCAGCAGATTCAAAAGCTTCATATTGCTGTTGGCCATCCAATCAAAAAACTCCTTTAATCCCACCCCAAGGCCGGGAAGAACTGCCAGGGCAATGGAACGAAAGAGCAGGGAGATGGGATCCATCAATCCGGCAATATTGAGGCCTGTGATTGCCCCTAAAAGCAGGGTGATAAGAAGGAAATACTTGACTCTCTGAGTGGGGCTCTTTTGATTGGCATGTACCATGCGCTCTCCTTTGAGAGCGGGTCTGATCCAGCTCACCACATGATGGATGGTGCCGAGGGGACAGATGAAGCCGCAGAAGATCTTGCCCAAGAAGAGAGTCATGAGGAGCAGGCCGAGCCCCCACCAGAATCCTTTGATGAGATGGTGCCCTGATAGGAGGGAAGAGAGCGAGACCAGGGGATCGAGTTGAAAGAAAAAGGCTACAGGCTGGTCAATCTTGAGATCCAGCTCGGAGGAGAAAACCAGTGAGTACTCATGGAAGACATCCTGGGGAAGACGGCTTTGCACCAGGAGAAAAAGAAAGAGAAGCAGGAAAAAGGTTTGACTGATTCTCCTTATCCAGACGAGGTGTTTTGCCTTCAAAGGATGACCTTTTTCTGATCCAGTTGCCGGAAATCGTAGGTGCCGAGACCCCACTTTTTTGCCAAGCTGATAGAACCTATCTCCTCTGGACGGTAGCCGAAGAGCATAGCGGCCAGGGCATCTGCAGCGACTTGATCATCACTGAGGATCAGGGTATTCTTAGCGGCAACATCGGAGAGGCTTCCACCAGAGGGCCCATTTTTTATCATGATCCTTGTAGCATCGATCAGGATCAGGGTGGGATTGAAGAACTGGGCCAGATCAACAGTACTCTGGTGTATATCCTGGTGAAGTGCATGCCTTCTGCCACCGACAGCCCCGATCCAGTTTTTAATGCCTAGGGTCAGGGTACTCAGTGAATGATGCTTTGCTACAGGGAGGTTGATCACCTTGTCGGCCTCCACCAGGGGAACAAAAACAGGCCAGACATCCAGACGGTGGCCATTGAGCTTCATATTCTTCATAAGGGATGATCTGGGGTAGATGAGGTCTGCATTTGTCTTTTTGGCCACCGTTGCCGCGCCGGTAATTGCGAAACAACGCCTTGCATCATGAATCGTATGATCGGCGATCCTGACCTTTTTGGCCCCAGCCTCGTAGCAGATTTCGATCAACCCTTCCAGAACCTCAGGGTTGGTAGTGGCTCCTAGATCAGGACGCCTGGCCCAGGAGAGATTGGGTTTGATCACCACCACATCTCCCCTTGAGACAAATCGAGTGATACCTCCTGCGGCCTCAAGAACTTTTCTGGTCAACTCCCGAACAGAGTATCCCTCTGTTTGCCCAACACCTTCGACAATGAGCCCTTTCTTTTCGGACTTGGCCCATGCCGAACCAGGACCACGAAAGGACCATGCGCTGGAGGCATAAAGGGCCAGGCTGCCTGAAATCTTGAGCAACCTTTTCAGGGCTGTTCTTCTGGTGATAAAATGATTCATATCCATAATAAATCTCTCGGGTGATCGCTTGAATTGAGGTCACAGTGCTGCAATGACAGCCTTCATGAATGCTGGAAGATCGTCCGGTTTCCGACTGGTGATCAGTCTTCCGTCCACGACCACTTCCTGATCCACCCAGTTTGCACCGGCATGCACCAGGTCATCCTTTATGGAGAAAAATGAGGTCACGGTGCGGCCCTTTACAATCTCTGAGGAGGCCAGCATCCATCCTGCATGACAGATTGCTGCCACTACCTTCCCGGCCTCATACAGATCCTTCAGCAGCTTGACCATGGATGGATGGCGTCGCATGTGATCGGGGGCATACCCTCCGGGGATAATGATACCGTCAAAATCGGCAGCTAAGATTTGCTCAGCGCTGGTATCTGCCCTGCATGGAAGACCAGACTTTGCGGTGTACTCCTCAGCACTTCCAGATCCCACCACCACGACCTCGGCTCCTGCCTCTTTGAGGCGGTAATAGGGATACCAGAACTCGAATTCATTGTACATCTGCTCAACCAGAATGATGACCTTTTTCCCTTTTAGCTCCATGAGTTGCCCTCCATTTTGTCTTAATCAAATCCCTGCTTCTATCAGGGGAACTATCATAGCCAGAAACAGCCACAATATCAAATTATTTGTAACAGGCAAAACCTGATCTTGCAAATCCTTCAGCACGGATTTCGAGCTCGGCTGGTAGATACTATGAGACGGACAGAGGGAAAAAGTGGTTGAGGTTTTGATATGCCTATCATATCATAACCAGGCCCTCTCTTGTGTGGTTTTTTTTCAGGCTCGTGAGCCAAAGGGGGACTTTCCACCAACCACAATCTATCATAGTCTCTATACCTATCGAGTAATGGGAGGTGCGGGGATGAAATGGTTTCTATTGGGCGGTCTCGTTTTTCTTCTTGTCTTTATCTCTCCCATGGGCCTCATGGCTGAGGACTACCTGTCTGAGGCCGATGCACTTTACAACCAGGGGGGAATGGAGAACTACAAGCGGGCCATTGACCTATACCTCAAGGCATTGGAGGCAAACCCCAATGACTATGAGGCAAACTGGAAGTGTGCGAGGGCATACCGGGACCATGGGGAAGAGGTAAAGAAGCAAAACGTTGAGGGATGGAAGGATATCTGTGCCAGGTATGGCAAGGACGGCATGAAATACGCGCAAAAGGCCATTGAGCAAGGGCCCAACAAGCCCGATGGGTACTATTACTATGGCCTTAATGTGGGTATCTACTCAGATGGGGTGAGCATACTCACTGCCCTCGCAGAGGGGCTCAAAAATAAGACCCAGAGTAGTTTTGAGAAGGCATATGAGCTGGATAAGATGTATGATGATGCCGGGCCTATACTTGCACTCGGCCGATTCCGGGCCGTGGTCCCATGGCCTGCTGACCCTCCCTACTTGTAACCCCTATACTCCTGCAAAAATCTCTCAAAAAACATCTCCATAAATCCATGGCGCTCCCTGGCCATGCGGCGACCCTCGGCAGTGAGCATGCGGTCCTTGATCTTGGATAGCTTTAGCTTGAATTCCCGATACCCGGTATCCTCTTCTGTATATGGCTCGGTATCCTCTGGATCGATAGAAGGGTTGTGGAGTTTGGCCCCTACCTCGCCTGCAAACTGGAAGGTCCTTGCAATTCCAATGGCACCAGTAGCATCCAGTTTGTCAGCATCAAAGAGGATCTTTGCCTCCAGGGTCTCAGGCCGGCACTTACCGCGAAACCTGTGAGATTTAATAGAGTGGATGATATTGGCCTTCTGTGCATCGGAAACTGGATATTCTTCCAACAGGGCACGTGCCATCTGTGCACCTTTTTCTCCATGGCAGATGGTTCCCTTTGATTCATCCTGGTAGAAGCGCCCCACATCATGGAGATAGGCTGCAATCTTCAGAACCTCCATATCCGCCCCTTCAACTTCCCCGATATGCATGCACAAATTGTAGACCCGCTGGGTGTGATCCCAGTCGTGACTGCCAGTGGCCTTGGAAAAGCATTTCATGGCAAAGGTCCTTATGTCCTCGATAGTTGATTTCATAACAATTGTTAATATCAGATTTGGTTCCCCTGCGCTACCTAAAACGGACTATCTGCAGGGTAACGGTCAAAGTCCAGGGTATGTGTATCTTTTTTTGATTATGCCCCTGGCCCAGACGTGGCTTATGAGGCATGAGGAGGTAGAATTCAGCTGAGAAATAATAAAGTGATCATATGATATTCCAGAGACTTCGCGCCAGGGCGGGCCTCATAATAGTTCAGATTATGTGGTCGTTTCAAATTTTCAGGTAGGTTAGCCCGGTGAGGCACCATACGATGCTGTAAAGGTCTCAATCGGTGAAAGGGGGATATATGGGAACCGATAACATCATTTTCTTAGAGGTAATAGAATGGTTTGATGAGACGGGCCGGGAACTGGTGCACAGGATCCCAGAGAAAGGCTCCGGTGAAATCAAGTTCGGGGCCCAACTCATTGTTCGAGAGAGCCAGGCGGGCGTATTATTCTATAAAGGCAAAGCCTCCGATGCCTTTGGCCCCGGCCGTCACACCCTGGTCACAGCCAATGTCCCGGTTTTAACCAAAATCCTGGCCCTGCCCTGGGGCATGAGGAGCCCGCTGCGGGCCGAGGTGTATATCGCCAACATGAAGGTCTTCCCCAACCTCAAATGGGGCACCAGGGACCCGGTGGCCTTCAAAGACTCGGAACTGGGGCTGATTCGCCTGCGGGCCCATGGCGTATTCAACATTCAGGTGGTCCAGCCGGTGTTGTTTATCAACAGCCTGGTAGGCACCATGGGAAAATACACCACCGAAGAGATCGAGGAATATCTCAAGCGGGTCATTGTCTCACGCTTTAACGACCATCTGGGTGAAAACCTGGACAGCCTCTTCAATCTGCCAGGGCGATATGACCAGCTGTCTGAAGGCCTGCAAAAGCGCCTGCAAGATGATTACAGCCGCTTTGGCCTGGCCTTGAGACATATCTACATCACCTCCATCACCCCACCGCCCGAGGTGCAAAAGGCCATTGACGACAAGAGCCGCCTAAGCGTGATCCAGGATCTGGACAGACTGGTCAAGATGAAGGCGGCCATGGCCATGGAAAAGGCCGCCGAATCTCCAGGGGATGCCGGCTCGGGTTTGGGCATGGGCTTGGGTTTCATGATGCCGGCCATGTTTGCAGAGACCCTTAGGCCCCAGAGGGGCGCTGGTGCCAGCGCTGCACCCCAAGAGATCAATTGCCCGGACTGCAAAAACCCGATTCCCAAAGACGCCAAATTCTGTCCCCACTGCGGTCATCAGCAGGTGGTTTTCGATCAGTGCGTCAACTGCGGCAAGATTCTGCCCCAAGTGCGGACACCAGGCGGATGAAAAACCTATCCCTAAGGCCTGTCCCAATTGCACGGCGGAGAACCTGCCTGACTCTGTGTTCTGCAATCAGTGCGGGGAAAAGTTAGGGTAACATGGGATTCTCCATAGAGCAAGAGTGCCCACAGTGCGGCGCCCCTATTGAGCTCGAGGAAACCGACCACCTGACTCGCTGCCCCTACTGCAATGTGACGAACTTCCTCTATGCCCGCGATTATTTCCGCTTCCTCCTGCCCCACAAGTCGTCAGATAAAGAATTCCTCTATGCCCCCTGTGTGCGTTTTAAGGGTAGCGCATACTTCTGTCGGGATACATCCATCCGGCCACCGCATTGTGGACATCACGCGTCAGGGCACGGCCTTTAAGCAACTCCCCATGTCCCTGGGGCTAAGGCCGCAGGTCCTGAAGATGAGATTCGTCTCCCCGGATGTGAACGGCTCATTCCTGAAGTGCTCCCTAAGGGCCGCCGATGTGCTGGCCAAAGTGGGAAGGCACACTCTAGCCTTCGGCTCTGGCAAGCTCCTCCACCGGGCCTATATCGGCAAGGCCTTGAGCCTTATCTACCTGCCCCTGTTTGTGCAAAAAAACAAGGTTTTTGATGCAGTGACAAACAGACCCATTGCCAACCTGCCTCGGGGCGAAGACATTTTTGCCCCGGCCATAGACGATAGCCCCAGGTGGCAGATGGCCTTTATGGCAACCATATGCCCGCAGTGCGGCTGGAACTTGGATGGCGAAAGGGACAGTGTGGCCCTGACCTGCAAGAACTGTGATACGGTCTGGGAGGCCTCGGAGGGCAAGTTTATCCAGGTGGGCTTCGGGGCCATCCCGGGCAGGGACGAAACCAGCATATATTTGCCCTTTTGGAGAATAAGTGCAGGGGACAACGGCCTCAAGATCAATTCCTACGCCGATTTCATCCGTCTCACCAACCAGCCCAAGGTGGTACAAAGGCATTGGGAGGATCAGGGTATGGCCTTCTGGATCCCGGCCTTTAAGATCCGACCCAAGGTCTTTCTGCGAGTGGCCAGGCAGATGACCGTAAGCCAGAAAGCCTTCGAAATGGAGAAGGTAGTCCCCAAAAGGAATCTCTATCCGGTTACCCTTCCTCAAACCGAGGCCGCCCAGAGCATGAAGATCACTCTGGCCAGCTCGGGCCTTATCAAAACGAAGATCTTCCCCCTCCTTCCCCGGGTCAGCTTTACCATAGAGAAATCAACCCTGGTCTACCTTCCTTTCAGTGACACGGGCCACGAGGTGATCCAGGAGCATATGCGTGTCGGCATCAACAAAAATGCCCTGAAGTTCGGCCGCGGCCTCTAACTTGGGGTCTTCATTTGTCATTTAAAGATCCTGATTTTGTCATGAGGTCAAATTTGCATGGGACTTTTTTTCTGAAGAAGGTAATCTCTTTGAATCCTACCTCTTTTAAGAGCGCTAGTCCCTGGTGTATGCCTCGGCCCAGATTCTTGGGGTCATGGCAGTCAGATCCGATGGTCACCTTTCTGATGCCGGTTTCATAGGCCATTTCCAGTATTTGCCGGCAGGGGTAGGGTTCCTGAGGATTCTGAAAGTAACCCGAGGTGTTGAGTTCCAGGGCCATGTCCTTTTCCTTTATTAACCTGAGTAATCTGTATATCCTGTCGCGGTACTTTTCTGCCCTGAAAGGTCCGTAAAAGGTGATACCATTGCGCTTGATAATGTCAAAGTGCGCAAAAGTCTGGAATGGGCCCCAGTTCAGGAGCTTCTCGACCTTGTCAAAATAGCACCCATAGGCCTCCTCTTCGCTCTTTCCCTCAAAGTATCCGATGCCGTGGCTCGCTGCAATACCGAATCCATCCACCACATGGGCGGATCCCGTTAGAAAATCCCAGTCGAAATATCTAATGTATTCTTCCATCTGATCCCTGTAGTTGAAGCGGTTGCCTAATTCGGCGCCGAGCAGGATTTCCGGGCCCTCCTTTAAAGACGCGGTTGTCTTGAATTCCTCTTCGTATTTCTCGAAATCTCGCTTAAAGTTGATGTCCACAAGTCCAGTGGATTTATGCATGTATTCGAGATGGTTGGTTAGACAGAGTATTTGTATGCCGACTTTTCGGGCCTGTTCCCAGTAATCAAGCACCGAACCCCTGGCATCGCTGGATGCACTGCTGTGTACATGAAGGTCGATCATTGGTAGTAATCTAATGTTCTGTCGAAACCCACGGTTAGCAGGATTTCATGAGGATTATCTATTGTTATCATAACAGTATCAAATGCCAGAGAGTGAGGTCAAATTTTTTAAACCAGATATTAAAGGAGGAATAGCGTGTCAAATTCTAGTGGATCTGGTATTGGCTAAAGAAGCAGAAATTGATCATAGCAAAGACCTTGTTTGGGAAAGACATAACCGATTAAGAATGATAGGGGAGCACGAATTGCGGGAGATCCCCCTTTTCACGCAGCAACCTGCGGGGAGTGCGCCAGGGGTTAGCCGTCCGTGTTCTTATTGTGTGCCTTCTTGATCTTGGCCCATGTATCGCGTAAGGTTACTGTTCGATTGAATACAGGTGCTTCATCGGAGGAATCCTTGGTGTCGACGCAGAAATAGCCCAACCTCTCGAACTGGTATCTGCTTCCCGGGGGTGCGCCTGCCAGAGCTGGTTCAACCCGGCACGAAGTCAACGTCTCCAATGAGTTCGGATTCAAATATGTCTTGAAATCGGCACCGTCCTTTTCATCGGTCGGATCTGCCTTCAAGAAGAGATGATCGTACAGGTGCACTTCGGCTGAGAGTGAATGCGCAGCCGAAACCCAGTGCAACGTTGCCTTGACCTTGCGCCCGTCCGGGGCCCAGCCACCGCGTGTCTCCGGATCATAGGTACAGTGCAGCTCAACCACCTCGCCAGTTTTTTCATCCCTGACCACATCCACACATTTGATAAAATAGGCGTATCGTAGCCGTACCTCACGACCGGGAGCCAGGCGGAAGAACTTTTTTGGTGGGTCCTCAAGAAAATCCTCCTGTTCGATATACAGGACCCGTGAAAAAGGAACCTTCCGTGTCCCCATACCGGGATCCTCCGGATTGTTCACGGCCTCCAACTCTTCCACCTGGTCCTCTGGATAGTTGTCAATGACCACCCGAAGGGGACGCAACACAGCCATCACACGGGGAGCTCGTTGATTCAGATCTTCCCGTATGCTGTGATCGAGCAGCGCTATATCGACCATACTATCCCTCTTGGCCACCCCGATGCGCTCACAGAAGTCTCGGATTGCCTCTGGTGTGTAGCCCCGTCTCCGTAACCCCACGAGTGTGGGCATCCGTGGATCGTCCCATCCGGAGACAACCCCTTGCTCTACCAGTTCCAGAAGCTTTCGCTTACTCATCACGGTGTGGCTGAGATTGAGGCGGGCGAACTCGATTTGCTGTGGATGAAAGATTTTCAATTGTTCAAGAAACCAGTCGTACAGGGGGCGATGATCCTCAAATTCGAGGGTGCAGATAGAATGTGTGATCCCTTCGATGGAATCCGACTGCCCATGGGTAAAGTCATAAGTCGGATAGATGCACCATTTATCGCCCGTTCGGTGATGCTCTGCGTGCAGGATGCGGTAGATGACCGGATCTCGCATGTTCAGATTTGGAGATGCCATATCGATCTTTGCCCGAAGTACGTGGGATCCATCCTCGAATTCTCCTGCCCGCATGCGCTCGAACAGGTCCAGGTTCGCTTCGACAGAGCGTGACCGATACGGGCTTTCCTTGCCGGGCTTGGTCAGGGTTCCCCTGTACTCTCTGATTTCCTCCGGACTCAGGTCGCAGACGTAGGCCTTGCTGTCTTTAATTAACTGAACGGCGTACTCATAGAGCTTGTCAAAGTAGTCGGATGCGTAAAACAACCGATCACCCCAATCGAATCCGAGCCACCTGACGTCTTCCTTGATGGATTCCACATATTCAACCTCCTCCTTGCTCGGATTGGTATCATCGAATCGCAGATTGCAGAGGCCTCCCTTGTTTTCGGCGGCGATACCAAAATTGAGGCAGATGGATTTGGCGTGTCCAATGTGCAGGTAGCCGTTTGGCTCCGGTGGAAACCGCGTGTGCACGCGACCTCCGTTCTTATTTGCCTTCACGTCTTCTCCGATAATACTGCGAATGAAATCAGTTGGGGGGGTAGAATCGGTTTTGGTCATATCCGCGGCTCCCT
>JABXJY010000308.1 GCA_013375385.1 Desulfobacterales bacterium | reverse complement strand
AGTGTTACCATAGAGGAAATTTTCTGTCTCAGGCCAGGGTGACACCTCTCCGAGGGTGTTCATGCTTCACTGCTGCAGGAAACGGCTCTCCTTTGACATTTGGAATTCAGCAGTCTATAATGAGCTAAGGTCACGTCGGTTAATGCCTGGAGGCCACCAGGTCCAGGTGGGTACAGACTTACGCAATCAAAAACACAGATTAAGGGGGTGGTACGATGCCCGAACACACACCAACATATGATGAAGCACTATCGCTTTTTAAGGAATTTAACCAGAGTGAGAGCCTGTTAAAGCACGCCTATTCTGTTGAGGGAGTGATGCGCTATATGGCACGGAAGATGGGTGAAGATGAGGAGAAGTGGGGAATCATCGGACTCGTGCACGACCTGGACTATGAACGTTTTCCAGACCAGCACTGCAAAAAATCCCCAGAGATATTGGAGGAGCGAGGTTGGCCAGAGGAATACATACGAGCGGTTGTTTCCCATGGCTGGGGCCTATGCAGTGACGTTGAGCCGCAAACTCCCATGGAGAAGATGCTCTATACCATTGACGAGCTAACCGGGCTTATCACAGCCGTGGCGATAATTCGCCCATCAAAGAGCGTGGCAGACCTGGGAGCAAAATCTGTAATGAAGAAATGGAAGGACAAATCATTTGCTGCCGGTGTGAACCGTTCGGTAATTGAAAAGGGAACGGAGATGCTGGGGATTGAGTTAAGAGACCTGGTCACCGACGTCATAACGGGCATGCGTGAAGTGGCTGACAAGATAGGGTTGTAAGGAATCTTCACGGGCCTCAAGGAAAGGGTATAACGGAGGACGAGGTGCTCAGGAGATTTAGCCTCTATGGCTTCCTGAAGAACCAGCAGTACTACGACTATTTCCTGTTGCTTGCATTCAGGCAGATGGGGCTGTCGTATTTCCTGATCGGCCTGCTCATCGCCTTCCGCGAAATCATGATCAATATCATGGAGATACCTACCGGTGCCATCGCTGACCTCTGTGGGCGGCGCAAGTCGATGATCTTTAGCTTCCTGGCATATATCATCAGTTTTGTCACCTTCGGGCTGTCCGGAATGGCAGCAATGGAGGGCAAGCTCGCTCAGCATATCCTGATGCCCCTTCTCTTCCTGGCCATGGCCTCGTTCGCCATGGGAGAGGCCTTTCGGACCGGCACCCACAAGGCCATGATCTTCACCTGGCTGCGCATCCAGGGGCGCGCCGAAGAGCGAACCAGGGTCTATGGTTACACCCGCTCCTGGAGCAAGATCGGATCGGCAGTGTCGGTGATATTGGCATGTGTCTTCGTCTTTGTGACCAGCAACTTCATCTATGTCTTCTTCTTCGCGATCATCCCGTACATCATCAACATCATCAACTTCCTTGGCTACCCAGGGAAAGTGGACGGCGACATCAGGGAGGGGACCACCATCGGTGAGGTGGCACAGCACCTCAAGGGGGCGCTGGTGGTATCGGTAAAGCAAGCGACTCTGAGACGACTCATGTTCGAGTCCATGGGCTTCGAGGGTTTCTTCAAGGCGTCGAAGGACTACCTCCAGCCGATACTCAAGGCTGCGGCCCTTCCGGTGACAGCGGCCCTGTTTGCAGACATTGAGCTCACCGTGGAGCAGAAGTCGGTGTTCCTCATAGGGCCCGTCTTCTTCTTGCTGTTTATCGTGTCCGCCTTGGCCAGCCGCAACGCCTACCGTCTGGTCGATAAGCCCGGCCATGAGGACAGGACGGCGCGACTGCTCTGGGGTGTGAGCGTTGCGATCTTCCTGGCACTTCTGCCAGGCATGTACTACGGGGTCCATTGGATCATGATCACCGGATTCGTAGTGCTGTACGTCATGCAGAATCTCTGGAGGCCAATCCTGATCAGCCGCTTCGACGCCCACACCGACGAGGCAAGGGGGGCGACGGTTCTCTCGATCGAGTCTCAGGCAAAGAGCGTCTCCACGATGATCATCGCGCCCCTATTGGGGCTGACCATCGACATGGTGAGGTACCGTGGCATCGGCGCGAGTGAGTTCTGGCCGCTGGGCATCCTCGGTGCGGTTATCGCCCTCGGGTTCTTCCTGACCGCCAGGAGCGGCACGCCGGTACAAGATTGGGCAAGAGCGGAGGTCAAGGTTAACGCCTAACCTACTGGAAATAGAAAGGAGGATAAAAGATGAAGTATTTCTTAATTTCTACCACCCTAATGTGTCTGGTAATTGTTGGGGGTATTGTTTTGGGAAGTGATCAAGAACCTGTCACCTCAAACCTAAAGACTTCTCGTGTTTATCCTGTTGCCCCTGGAGTATGGTATCCTGGCGATGGTGCCTTGCCGGAAAAACCTATCCGTTATTACAGAGCAAGGTGCTGGCCAGGCTGTCATAGCGGAAGTCCTCACGGTAAATACCCAAACAAGCCGCTGAATATGAAGCCCATATTTCCAACCTCAACTGTACCGGCTCAGCCCACCACGCTACGCGATACCAAATGAGAAATCCCTCTTGGCCCCGAATCAATAGTAAACAATGGTGTTTGTAATCGTTAATAAATTCCAACTTATTGCAAGTAAAGGCTTTGGCACGCTAGTAGAAACCTTTAGCACCTTGTTGGAAACCAAAAAATCTGGGCCTTATGGCTGAAAATTTTTGCAGTCTGTGATCATAAATAGACGTTCAATATTGGTCAC
>JABXJY010000004.1 GCA_013375385.1 Desulfobacterales bacterium | reverse complement strand
GATTTCTCTCTCGACTACGCGTGCGAGAGGGAAACATTCGGAACGCCCCTGATTAAACACCAGGCCATAAGTTTTATGCTGGCTGACGCGGCTATGCAGATAGAGGCGGGCAGAGGCCTTATGGTAGAGGCTGCCAAACTGCACGATAGAAATGAACCGAATATAGGATTGGCATCTATGTCTAAATGCTTTTGCAGTGATATTGCTATGAAGATCACAACAGATGCTGTTCAGATCTTTGGTGGCTACGGCTACACGAAGGACTATCCTGTGGAGAGGCTCTTTCGGGATGCGAAGCTTACACAGATCTTTGAAGGTGCCAATCAGATTCAGAGGATGGTCATCGCCAGAGAGATGATAAAGAAAAGAGGATAGCAAGCCCCTTTTTAGTATTGACAATTCTAGTAACTATATTGTAGTCATAATGTAGCTACAGAAGAATCTTGGGCAAAACAGGGAGGAAAACGTGAAGCTCGAAGGAAAGGTAGCCTTGATAACGGGGAGTAGCAGGGGTGTTGGAAGGGCTGTTGCCCTTAGCTTCGCAAAGGAAGGGGCGAAGGTTGTCGTCAACTACACCTCAAATGAAACAGCCGCCAACGAGGTGGCTCAAGCCATAAATCAAATGGGCAGTCAAGCAATAGTTGTCAGGGCCGATGTTTCCAAGAGGGAGGAAGCCGATGGTCTTGTCCAGGCTGCAGTAAAAGAATTCGGTCGGCTCGATATTTTGGTGAATAATGCAGGTTTTACCCGTCCTGCCATGATGCTCAAAATGACAGAGGAGCAATGGGATGAGGTGGTAGATATTCATTTGAAAGGGGCATTCCTCTGTTCCCAGGCGGCTGGGCGTCAGATGAAAGAGCAAAACAGTGGCAAGATCATAAATGTGACATCCGTGGCCGGGCTGGTCGGTACGGTTGGCCAGATCAATTACAGTGCAGCAAAAGGGGGCACCATCAGTATGACAAAATCCATTGCCCGAGAACTTGCACGATATAACGTGTGTGCCAATGTGATATCCATAGGTATTCTGTCCATGGGCATGTCAGAAAAAATAACCACCGATGAAAAGTTGAAAGAGATCTATATGAACAGAATCCTCCTGAAACGCTTTGGTACACCAGATGATATCTCGCCTGCCTTTGTATTCTTGGCCTCTGATGAAAGCAACTACATTACCGGTCAGATCCTGTGTGTTGATGGTGGTTACGGGATGATTTGAACTCGTTGCTGGTTACTCGTTGCTCGCTGAAAAGTCGAAATAACAGGTAAAGACAAACGAGAAACCAGAGGCGAGAAACCAATAAGATATGGAGGATTGATATGGCAGAAGTACCAGATAATATCCAGACATGGCAGATGGTTCAACCGACATCAAGGGACAAAGAAACAGGAGAGGTAACTCAGGGCAAATTAGAAAGGACTGCTATACCTGTACCTGAACTCAAGCCCGGTGATGTTTTGGTGGAAATAGCGGGATGTGGAGTTTGCCACACCGATCTGGGATATTTCTATGATGGCGTCCCCACTGTTTCGAAACCTCCTCTGAGTCTAGGTCATGAAATTGCAGGGACGGTTGTGGCTGGAGCTGAGAACTGGATAGGGAAAGAGGTAATTATCCCTGCAGTTATGCCTTGCCGCCAGTGCATGCTCTGCAAGACAGGGAGGGGCAATAGATGCCTCAACCAGCTCATGCCGGGTAACAGCCTCGGGATGTATGGTGGTTTCTCGAGCCATATTCCGGTACCGAGCGTAGATCTCTGTGAAGTGAAAGACAGGGGGGAGATTCCCTTACCACACCTGGCGGTGGTGGCTGATGCGGGCACCACACCGTATCAGGCTGCCAAGAGGGCAGATCTTCAGCCAGGTGACAATGTCGTAGTGATAGGCATTACAGGCGGTGTGGGTCAGTATATGGGACAGGTAGCCAAGGCCCTCGGTGCAAAAACAGTTATTGGTATAGCCAGAAACCCTGAGAAACTCAAAAGGGCCCTTTCATATGGTGCCGATTTTGTTATCAGTTCAGCTGATAGAGAGGTTACGGATGTTGTAAAAGAGTTTAGAACTATCTCAAAGGAAAATGGCCTTCCAAATTATGGCTGGAAGATATTCGAGGTTACCGGAGTAAAGGCCGGGCAAGAGATTGCCTTGTCTCTACTTTCTTTTACAGGAAAGTTGGTTGTCGTCGGCTTCGGTTTGCAGAAAGTGGAGTATGCTATTGGTAGGCTCATGGCATTTGATGCTGATATTATCGGAACCTGGGGGTGCTTGCCCGAGTACTATCCTATAGTCCTCGACATGGTCCTGAATAAGCGGATTGAGATCGAACCGTTCGTGGAAGCAAGGCCAATGAGTAGCATTATAGAAACATTTGAAGAGGCACACAAGGCGGGCTCCCCTGCCAGAAGAATAGTCTTAACGCCGGATTTCTAGGCTGAGAGAACTGACTATAACCATAAAAGAGGAGGAATAGCTATGGCACTAGATTGGTTGATAAGGGATAACGAGATAAAAGATCATCAGATTTTTGGAGATGAGCACTTTGGTACAGAGCCACCATGCACTGGGTATGAAAGGAAACCCCTCGTTAATCCCGATACCGGGGAAACGGTGGAAGGGCTCTATACAGCCTGGATTACCCTGAATAACCCTGGTCAATTTAACTCCTATACCACGGAGATGGTCAAGGGCGTCATTGCAGGGATGCATAAGGCATCCATGGAGCGAGACGTTATGGCCATCATCTTCACGGCCGCCGGAGACCGAGCCTTTTGCACAGGGGGTAATACCAAGGAGTATGCGGAGTATTATACCAAGAGGCCCCTGGAATATACACAGTATATGGATCTTTTTGCAGGGATGGTCGATGGTATTCTCAAGGCCCGCAAGCCGGTGATCTGCCGTTGCAACGGACTGAGGATTGCAGGGGGGCAGGAGATCGGTCAGTCATGCGATTTTACCGTGGCCGCAGATACAGCCGCCTTTGGACAGGCGGGAACCAGACATGGTTCCACCCCGACAGGGGGATCTACCGATTTTCTCCCCTGGAATCTGAGCATGGAACAGGCCATGTGGCAGGCAACCGCCAACGAGATGTGGAGCGCTGCCAAGATGGAGCGGATGGGCCTGATTACCAAAGCCATTCCCATTAAGAAAAACGATAAGGGTGAATGGATGAGGGATCCACGGGTGATCACCGATAAGTACGTGGACAATGGTGAGATTGTCTATGGTGAGTTCAAAAAGGGAAACGACTATAAAGCGGCCAATGAGCAGTTGAAGGGGCTCAAAACTGACTGGAGCCTCCTGGATGGATTTATTGACGGGATGGTCTGGACCCTGACCAATACCACCTTCCTCTGCCTCATGAACACCATAGAGAGCATCAGGGTGAAGAAGAAGTTTTACTGGGATCTCCAGAAGAGCAGCCAAATCTACTGGCTGGGCGCCAACATGAATATGGAGGCCTATCTAGGGTTTAATGCCTTCAATACCCAAAAGATAACGGGACAGAGGACTATAGACTTTATCAAGTATCATCAGCTTCTTGCCCAAGCGCAGACCTTTGATGATGAGCTGGCTGAGGCTGTTTTTGCAAAGCCTAAAGAATAGACCTGATCATAAACAATAAAGACAAGAGAGGAAAAAATCCAGAAGGTTACTTCTGGATTTTTTCTATTTGAATAGACAGTTGATCTCTCGTGCTATTTTAGTTATAAGGATAATTATCTCTCTCGACATTTAGTTTAGAAAGGAGAAAAGGATGTCCCAGAAAAATATCAATGTCCAAATCGATAGTGGACTCGGTACGATTACCTTGGATAGACCTCCTGTGAATATTCTCAACATTGAAATGATGAATGAAATAAATGATACTCTCAGGGATTGGATAGACAAGAGGGATCTCAAGGTAGTTCTCTTCAATGCAAACGGGAAGTGTTTTTCAGCCGGTGTGGATGTGGCTGAACATATGGGTGATCTGGCACCAAGGATGATTGAGAGCTTCCATGGTATGTTTCGGTTGATGGACAAATTGGGTGCTGTTACGGTATCATCTGTTTATGGATCCTGTTTAGGTGGTGGGTGTGAGCTGGCAGTCTTCTGTGATCTGGTAATCGCTGATGATACAGCCAAATTGGGCCAGCCGGAGATCCAGGTGGGGGTGCTGCCACCAATTGCTGCCCAGATAATGCCGAGGATTATCGGAAGAAAGGCGGCTATGGAGTTGATTCTGTCAGGGCGGATTGTCTCCGCACAGGAGGCAATGGCTATGGGCCTCATAAACAAGGTAGTTGCAGGAGGTGATTTACCCAGGGAGACTGCCGAATTCGTGAAACCCTATCTATCTCTTAGTGCTGAGGTTCTGAGGGTTACCAAAAAGACGATAAAGGCGGGCCTGACAGATGACCTTGAACCCTCACTGAAGATTATCGAAGATATATATCTCAATGAATTGATGAGAACAGCCGATGCTCAGGAAGGATTGAAGGCTTTTTTAGAGAAGAGGAGCCCTGAGTGGAAGAACTGTTGATTGAGGTGAGGTAAAGTGCCCGCCCGCCTCGCAAGCGAGAGCGTTGCGGGCAGGCCTGGCGTCTAGAGTGAGCACCTGGTGAACGTTAATAATCAAATCAGGAAGACATTCAGGTCCCTCAAGAGAAGGAATGTTTTTACCATCCTGGGTATCACCACCGCCATTATTTGTTTTGGCGCTATTGGTTTGTATATCCTTGATGGCTACTATAGGGACAAGGGAACATCAGCTATAGTGGATACCCTATGGTGGGCCCTTGTGACTATCACTACAGTAGGCTATGGCGATGTTGTTCCCCATTCTACCTTGGGAAGGGCCGTAGGCCTGATCCTCATGGTGAGTGGGGTAGTGCTGGTATCACTATTTACGGCGACCATCGCCTCCATATTTGTTGAGAGGAAGATCAAAGAGGGGGAGGGTTTGGAATCATTAAAAGAGAAGGATCAAATTGTCATCTGCGGCTGGAATCAAAATGGTGAAAAGGCCATAGAAGGGATATTGATTCACGATAAGGGTAGTAGTTATCCTATTGTATTGGTTAATGAGCTTGAAAAAGATGAGGTGGAGTCTATTCAGTACAAATACAGGGAAAGGGGCATCCATTTTGTCAGGGGAAATTTTGTCAAAGAGGATGTCTTGGCAAGGGCAAATATTTCTAGGGCTAAGGCGGCCATAATATTGGCAGATATCACCCATGGGCATTCACTTGAGAAGGCCGATGAGAGAACCATCTTTGGGGCTATGGCCATAAAATCAATGGCCCCTAAGGTTAGGATATGTGCCGAACTGATAAATCCGGAGAATAAGGAATATCTGCTGCGGGCTAATGTAGATGAAATAGTTATCAGGGGAGAGTCACACGGATCTTTACTCGCAAGCGCATCTATAGCACCAGGTTTTCTTAGCATGATCAAGGCACTGATCAACAATGAGGATGATAACAAACTGTGGGGTGTTGAAATTCCATCTAAGTATGTTGAAAGACCATGTGGGGAGCTTAGCCAATATTTTAGGGAAAGATGGCAAGGCCTGTTAATTGCGCTTCTAAGGGAAAGGAAGGATATCCAATTGGAGGATATCCTCTCCGATGATGTAACAGCTATTGATGAGTTCATTAAGAGGAAGTTTGAAGAATCGGGTAAGGATTTTTTTGGCAAGACAGAGAAGATAGATGTTATCATTAATCCCCCTGATGATTTGTTGGTTGAAGCAGATGACAGGGCAGTGGTAATTGCCAAGGAGAACCTGGGAGAAATCTCCTTTATTGATAAATTTGTAGGGCCTAAATGAATCCAGAGGAAATCATCAAAGAGACTTTCATTTTTAATAACCTCGATGAACAAGAGGTTGCGGGTATCTTGAAAATAACCACAGAGAGGAGGTTTTCTAAGGGGGAGACTATAATGCAGGAAGGCCAAGAGGGAGACAGTATGTATATAGTTGCTGATGGGGATGTTGAGGTGTCAAAGACACTTGCCATGAAGGGGGGAGAGGGTGATTTCACCAAAAGAGAGAAGATTTTGAAGAGGTTCAAGGCAGAAGACAATGTCGTTTTTGGAGAAATAGCTATGATTGATCGGGAGAATAGATCGGCCTCGGTGGTGACTACCACGGATTGCATTCTTCTAGAGATAAGAAGGGAGGATTTACTTGATCTAATGGAAAAAAGACCTCAGATGGGTATTAAGATACTGAAAAGGATAGCACAACTATTAGCCAGTAGGCTAAGACAGTCAAGTCAAGATGTGATAAGGCTGACAACTGCCTTATCCATTGCCCTCAGCGGCTGAACAGCAATACTACAAATGTTGATCATGAAGAGGTTTATTCCCTTTCTCCTTATCACCGTAAGTATTTTTGGCTGTACTGTTAACAAGAAACAGATACAGGTTTCCAGTTATAGAAGACCACCTCTAGTGTTGCCAGAAACCAGGGAAGGTCAGCCACCTAATTCATATTCGGTAAATGGGGTATCATATTACCCTCTCCCTAGTGGGGAAGGGTTTGTGCAGGAAGGTATAGCTTCCTGGTATGGGAAGGAATTTCATGGGAGGAGAGCGGCCAGTGGTGAGATTTTCGATACGTATGATAAGACTGCTGCACATAAAACATTACCCTTTGGTACGTATGTAAAGGTAGTAAACCTGTCGAATCTAAGAGAGGTTATAGTCAGGATTAACGACAGGGGCCCTTTTGTTAAGGGGAGGATTATTGACCTGTCTCACAGTGCAGCGAGGGAGATAGAACTGGTTGGTCCTGGAGTTGCACGGGTACGGGTGGTTGCCTTATCAAAGGAGGTCGGCAAGATCAGGTCGGGTAACAGCTACAAACCCCTTGTGGAGGCAGAGGATTTTAATAAGGGGAAATTTACTATACAGGTTGGCGCCTTTGAAGATGAAGATAATGCAGGAAGGTTGGCGGAACGCCTCAGGGTTATCTTTGATCATGTTACGGTAACAACGTATGTGCCATATGAAGGAAAAACCGTTTATCGGGTTAGGGTTTCTCTCTCTAAAGATTTAATTGAGGCAAACAATATAGTCAAGAAATTGGAAAATTTTGGGTTTTCAGAGGCCTTTATCGTATCACTTTAGGCCTTGTGATTGATTTTCCTCCGGAGGACACCAGAGCTTCTAAATACAACAACCTTCCTCGCTCTCAGCCTTAGGTCTTCTTTGGTTTGAGGATTTCTCCCCCTTCGAGCTGCTTTATCTTTGACAGCGAACTTTCCAAAGCCGCTTATAAGGAGATTTTCTCCTTTTTGAAGGTTTTGCTTGATGATTTCTAACAGACCCTCCAAAACCCTTCTCGATTGGTTTTTGCTCAGACCCACTTGGTTGTAAATAGCATCTATGATCTTTTCTTTAGTTAAGGCCATGTATCGTTCCTCCTTAGTCTTCTGGTTTATTCTTGGTAACCAAACTTCTCTCTAAGCTTCTGGTAGACAATGTCAGGGACAAGGCCGTTAATACCTCCCCCGTAGCTAGCCGCCTCTTTTATTATGGTAGAACTGGTATATAACCATTTGTAGTCAGTCATGAGAAAGATCGTTTGGATATTTCTGTCTAACTTCCTGTTCATTAGTGACATCTGAAATTCATATTCAAAGTCTGACAGGGCTCTCATTCCTCTTAGAATTACATTGGTTTTCTTGCTCTTCACATAATCAACGAGCAGACCGCTGAAGGAGTCGACAAAAACCTTCTCATCGTCCTTAACTGATTTTCGGATCATCTCGATCCTCTCTTCCAGAGCAAAAAGTGTCCCTTTCGTGGGATTGGAGGCAACGGCGATGGTGACAGTGTCAAATATGGTAAGTGCCCTTCTTAAGATACTGAGATGACCGTTGGTTATGGGATCAAAGGAGCCTGGATAGATAGCCATTTTCTGCATCTTATCGTTCCTCACGACTCGAGTAAAAACCTATCAATGTTGATCCATAAGACCTGGTTAATTTAAGCTGTAGGTTAGGAACCTCAGGGGGAAATGGGTCCTTAGCACTGGCTGATGATTCTACAACTATCCTGCAGTCTTTGGCCAGTAGATCCCTCTCTATGAGCTGATAAATCGTAGGCCTGATATATCCCCTTCCATAGGGAGGATCGATAAAGATGAGATCGAAGTGACCACACCCCAGATCCTGAACATGGGCCAAACCGTTGGGCAACTCCTCTCTTATGATCATTGAAAGCGACTCATATCCGCACAGGGCAAGGTTTTTCTTGATCATGGCAACAGCCCTACTTGATTTGTCGATAAACACAGCTTCTTTGCCCCCCCTGCTGAGGGATTCGATCCCCAAGCTTCCTGTGCCAGCAAATAGGTCCAGTATCTTAAGATCGGTCAGCGTCTGACCAAGGATGCTGAAGATAGAACCCCTGACCATATCTGAGGTAGGCCGGATATTGGATCCCTTAATCTTTGCCAGCCGGCGGCCTCTGATCATGCCGCCAGTTATTCTCATAATACTTTCATGTTATCAATGTCTAGAGTAGGTTAAACCAAATCAACAACAGACTACGAACGACGATAATCAATTGACATTACCGAAATCTTTCATAATTCGCTTTTAAGACTTCTTTCTGTTTTCGCAGGAGCGGAATTCCCTGTTGGAATAGCTGCCTTTGCGTGTCTACGGGCACGCTGATAGACCGTAATCGCAGGACCTGAAATAACATACATGGTAGAGAAAAGGAACAACATCAAGGGTGGCTTGTAAGCCACGACAACAAAGAGGAGGACAGTGGCCACCAGGACATTGAAGGGTTTTTGTTTGAAGAGTTCAAGCTCTTTGAAACCGAGATAATCGATTGTGCTAACCATGAGAAATGATAGCAGATAGATGGTGCCTAAAATAACAGCATGTCTGTTTTCGCCAAGGCCACCCAAAGAGTCTATGAAAAGCACCAGGGTGGCGATAAAGATAGCTGCTCCAGGGATAGGTAATCCCTTGAAGTGGCGGGATTCGAGATTGTTTTTTTGAATATTGAACCTGGCAAGCCTCAAGGCACCGCAGGTAATGTACAAAAACACGGCGAGCCAGCCAAATCTTCCAAAAGGCTTCAGAGACCACTCAAAGGCCAGTAATCCAGGAGCAACACCAAAGGCAACCAGATCCGATAGAGAATCATACTCGGCACCAAATTGACTGGTCGCATTGGTAAAGCGGGCGATCTTTCCATCTAACCCGTCGAATAGAGCAGAGATAAGGATAGCAATAGCTGCAGCATCGTATCTGCCTTGGATAGCGGCAATAATGGCATAGAATCCACCAAACAGGCTGCAGGAGGTAAATAGATTGGGAAGGATATATATCCCTTTCTTATTTCTCTTTTCTGACCTATTTTTCTTCTTTAATCTCACCAAGATAACCTATAACCGTTTGACCGGCCCTCACTTTTCCCCCTTTCCTAACCGTGAGTGTGCTATCAGGTGGAAGGTAGAGTTCGAGGCGTGATCCAAACCTGATGAGTCCAAATCGTTGACCAGTCTCTACATAATCCCCTTTCTTGACCCAACACACGACCCTTCTGGCAATGAGGCCAGCGATCTGAACAAAGACAATCTTTTTCCTGTTATCTGTTTCTAAGGTTACAATATTACGCTCATTGTAAAGTGAGGCCTTATCCCTATGGGCTAAAAAGAACGTGCCTGGGTGATAAGATAGATGGGCAACTCTACCTCTCATGGGGATCCTGTTAATATGGGCGTCAAAGAGAGACATGAAGATACTTATCCTTATCGCCTTACCTTCAAAGTGATTGTCTCCATTATCTAGTCTGTCTATTGATAGCACCTTTCCATCTGCTGGCGTTAGAATTGCCTTTTCTGGAGCTACATAGGATCTCTCTGGATCACGAAAAAAATAGATGGTGAGCAGGGTCAATATTGCTAGAAAAATGGATAAGAGTTCCCAGTCAAGAACTAAAGGGATAGATGTCAACCCTATTCCAATGATAATAAAAGGTAGTCCCTCCCAGGCGACCGGTAGCTTATTATGTATGTTTTTGTGGTCCAATTAGTCAAATCCCTGGAGAACGATTACTGTCCTCTCGTAGATCTTAGCGTTTAATATAAATTTAGTAAATTGTCAATATAACATTTAAAATGTGCCCGCCCGCCTCGTCCCGAGTAGCGGGACGGGGAGGCCTAAACCGCCTCAGATTAGCAAATAGACTTCTGTATTCTGGCATCTGAGTTTAGCTCACCTTCTTTGGTAATCGTATATCGGCTCCTCTAAGATAGATGGGAGTAAGCTCGCTCAAGCTGTCTGAATCCCCTTCTTTAAGTCTCTTAAATCCTAGAATACCTACGGATGAGGCCTTAAGGTTCCAGAAATTCGCAGGTGCCAATAACCCTTTTTCCCCCACTTGTTGTTTTAGGATTGAACCTTGATTCGGAAGATCATTTCCTATAAAAACCGTTCTATTTTCAATTATGGATCCGAGGTTGGCAATGCTGAGACAGGTGTCTTCTCTAAGCCTCGATAGGTGGCCATTTGAATTCCACCTAAACAGGGCGGTAAAGATCTCCCCTTTCCGTGAAGTCACAAGAGGGCAGATATCTTCCTTCAAGTGAGGGAGCTGGCTGGCCATGGCTAACAGTGTGGGGACGCCAATTATTGGAATAGAAAGGCATTGAGCGAGTCCTTTAACAACAGCCAGCCCTATTCTGATACCGGTAAAGCTCCCTGGCCCTAAGGCAACGATCACCCCGTCCAATTCTTGAGGCACGGAGCCTACCTTAATGAATAGGTCATCCATGGCTGGCATCAGATTGCTAAAGCGACTTGGCCCGGAAGGAAGGATATATTCACCCAAGAGAATCTCATCCTTCATTACTGCCAGGCTGTACTGGTTTGTTGAGGTATTTATGGAAAGGGTATTCAATTGTCGATTTTCGATTGATTATTCTATAGTGAAGATTTTCAACCTTTACTCATTTGGTTATTATTCTTACCAGATCATTGTAAAAGACAATGGCCATCAACAGGATAAGAAGGAAAAAACCTATCTTCTGGGCCATCTCCCTCTTTTTGATACTGATGGGTTTTTTTATTACCATTTCTATCAAAAAGAAAAGGATCATCCCGCCATCCAGAACTGGTACAGGTAGAAGATTCAAAATGGCGAGATTGATGCTTATGACAGCCATAAAGGGGAGAAGGTACCCTATATTTTCCCTTGCCAAATTCCCTGTTAGCTGTCCGATCATGATGGGTCCACCGAGCGTCTTAAGCGGGACGACGCCTTGAAATAGCTTGACAACTGTCAAGATGGTTAAGGCTGTTACCTCCCAGGTTTTTTCTCCTCCCTTCTTAATCGCCTGGAAAGGACTTAATTCTAATTTCTCTATGTTTCCGCTAGCCACGATTCCTATCAGGGGTGATTTAATCTCTTCGCCAAAGATGTTCTTGACAGTCTCCTCTTTCGGAAAAACAGTTGTTGATATCCTTTTGCCTTCCCTCATGAGTGTCATTGTTATTCCCTTGCCCGAACTCTCTTCTATGAACTTCTTAATATCCTTCCATTCACTGATTTTTTTGTCCTCGATATATTCGATAACATCGCCTTTTAGTATTCCAGCCTCATCTGCAGGGGAGCTGGGCCTAACATGGCCAACTTCGGCAGTCATGATAGGATAACCTGATAGCAAGTAAATGCCGCAGAAAACAAGGAAGGCCAGGACGAAATTAAAGATAGGGCCAGCGGCCGCAATGGCAATCCTATTCAATACGGGCTGCTCAGAAAAAGATCGGTCGGCCTCTTCCGGAACTATTTCTTCATCATTTTCACCCAACATCTTAACGTAACCGCCAAGAGGAAGGGCTGAGATTACGTACTCGGTTTCTCCTACCTTTTTCCCTACGAGTTTGGGGCCAAAGCCAAGGGAAAATTTGAGGACCTTAACATTGAACAATTTGGCTACGAGAAAATGCCCGAACTCATGGAAAAAGATCAAGATACCAAGGACAATGATAAATGGAATTATATAGTATAAAAGGGTGCTCATACTACTTTCCCACCATTTTTTCTAAGAGCTCTTTTGCCCATGATTTAGCCCATCGATCTGTCTCGATAGCCTGATCGATGCTATTTATGGGAACAGTGTCGTGTCTCTCCATAGTTTTTTCAATGATTTGAGGGATCTCCAAGAAACCTATCTTCCCTTCCAAAAAGGCGTTGACAGCTATTTCATTAGCTCCGTTCAAAACAGCTGGCATGCTTTCCCCTATCTTACCCGCAGTAAGGGCTAAGTCCAGACATCTGAATCTCTTCCTATCAGGTTTTTCGAAACTCAATGTCCCTATCTCTAGAAGGTCTAGTGATGCCGGTTCACCCTTAAGATGCCGGGGATAGGAGAGGGCATAGGATATTGGTATTCTCATGTCCGGGGAAGCCAGTTGTGCAATAATAGAGCCATCCATATACTCCACCATGGAATGTATGATGCTTTGTGGGTGGAGAAGGATCTCTATTTGATCCATCTCAACGTCAAAAAGCCATTTTGCCTCGATTGCCTCCATCCCCTTATTCATCAAGGTTGCTGAATCTATGCTTATTTTCCGACCCATCCTCCAATTTGGGTGTTTTAATGCCTCTTCGGGAGTAACTGCGGATAGTCTCTCTATAGAGAGATCCTTAAATGGTCCGCCAGATCCGGTCAGGATGATCCTTTTCAGATCTTCTCTCCTGTGCCCTTGGATAGATTGCTGTATTGCACTGTGTTCACTGTCAATGGGGAATATGTTTGTATTCCTCTTTCTTGATTCGTTTGTCAGGAGGGATCCTGCAATTACCAATGCCTCTTTATTAGCCAGGGCAACATCCTTGCCGGCAGCTATGGCTGAAAATGTTGGAAGCAGACCAGAGGAGCCGGTCATTGCTGCTATGGTAGTACTTACATCTGAAAGGGTCGCTATCTCGACATAGCCTTCCGTTCCATATAGGATTTCTGTGTTCCTCATGTTGTTCAGCTTGCTTTTCAGCTCATCGGCGAGATCAGCATTAATAACTGCTGCAAAACGTGGCCTGAATTCCTTTATCTGATTTAGCAGGAGTTCGATGTTTTTTCCGGCACCAAGCGCTACAATCCGGTATCTCACTGTGTTCGCCTTGATAACCTTAAGAGAATTGATACCTATATAACCAGTAGAGCCCAGAAGGCATATATTCTTCAAAAAATAGCTCCTCAGGAAGTCAGTTGTCAGTGGCCCGTTGCAAAAGACAACAGACAACCTTCAGCGGGTTTAGAATGAATTAAAGTAAATTCCTCAATTCACAATTTACAATCCGTTCACCGTTTTCCGACGGACAACGGACAACAAACAACGGACAAACACTAATAGTTCAAGTATATATACAGGACAGGGATTGCAAAAAGGAAACCGTCTATTCTGTCTAGCATACCTCCGTGTCCTGGCAAGATTCTACCACTATCCTTTATATTTGACATTCTTTTTAGCATGGATTCTGCCAGGTCGCCAACCTGTCCACTGATCCCTATTACTACACCTAATACCATAATAGAGTTGACAGATAAAGAGGGAAAGAATAGCCAAGCGAAGATACCGGCACCAACTACGTTTGCCATGAGGCCTCCTAAGGCGCCTTCCCAGGTTTTTCCAGGACTTATCTGGGTTAGTTTATGCCTTCCGAAAAGCCTTCCCACGTAGAAGGAACAGGTGTCGCCAGCAAAAATAACCGCCAACATGAAAAAGACCCACATTTGGCCCTGGGGAAGCCTTGCAATTATCGCAAGAAAGGCCAGGGGCAGACAGATATAGAAAGGCCCCAGGATTATCTGTCCTATATCACCCATTTGGGGGCGACCTTTCGAAGATTTGAACATAAAGAAGGCTAGGGGGAAAATAACAAAAAAGGGAAATACTCCCATATAGAGGAGACCGTTACCCAAGAGAGAGCAGAAAAGCAAAGCGGTCAAGAGGTAGTTAAAGAAGACAATCTTTTCGGCGGCCTTAGGTCTCATCATCGTATAAAATTCATTCAGGCTTACTAATGCTACAAATAGAATGAGAATGGTAAATGCCCAGGAAGGGGCAAAATAAATGATTCCAATTAGAAAAGGGATGCTAATAAAGGTTGTCAATACCCGCTTGGTATGTATCGTCATTTTTTGGCTTTTTTCTTATGTGGGGCGAGTTATCTGTTCACCAGTGGAACCGAAACGTCTTTCTCGTTTCTGGTAGTCGAGAAGGGCTTCCAGGTATCTCTCCTTATGGAAATCTGGCCAGAGGGTAGGGGTAATGTAGATCTCTGTATAGGCTATCTGCCACAGAAGAAAGTTGCTTATCCTATATTCCCCACTTGTTCTTATCAGTAAATCTGGATCCGGGATATCAGATGTATAGAGATATTTAGATAAACGCTCCTCTGTAATCTGCTTAACATTTAACCTATTTTTCTCAATGTCTCTAAGCATATTTTTTGCTGCCTCGACGATTTCTTGCCTTCCTCCATAGCTCAAGGCAAGGGTTAGGGTCATCTCTTTGTTGTGGGCAGTCTTTTCTATTATTTGCCAAAGAGTTCTTTGAACGTCTGGTGGAAGCTTTTCTGTTTGCCCAATACATGCCAGCCTGATTCCATTGTCGAGCATCTCATTTAGCTCAGCCTTAAGGTAGCGGTTCAGAAGATTCATCAAGGCCTTTACCTCATACTTGGGCCTTTTCCAGTTTTCTTCGCTAAAGGCATAGAGGGTAAGCCATTTTATGCCCAATTCCCGGCTGGTTCTGACAACATCCCTCACAGATTCCACGCCCTTGCGATGGCCGGCGATCCTGTCAAGGCCTTTTTTCTTTGCCCAGCGCCCGTTACCGTCCATTATAACGGCGACATGCCGGGGCAATTTATGTGGGTTTAATTGTTCCATTTGAGGAGCTTAGCGTAAGACTTTGAGAGGGTAATTACATTATGTTAAGGACAGCCAGCTTCAAAATTCGAGTATCTCATTCTCCTTTTCTTCTCTGATTCCATCTATTTTCTTAATGAATTCATCGGTAATTTCTTGTACTTTGTCTTGGTACGTATACATCTCGTCTTCTGATATTTCACTTTCATTTTTTAACCCTTTTAACATCTCATTTGCATCACGTCGGTGGTTCCTGATACTCACCTTGCTCTCCTCGGCCATTTTTTTGGCCATCTTGGCAAGTTCTTTCCTCCTCTCCTCTGTCAAGGGAGGTATTGAGATTCTGATCAATTTTCCATCGTTCATAGGTGTGAGCCCAAGTTGGGATTTCAGTATGCCTTTCTCAATGTTCCCTATGATGGATTGATCCCAGGGCTGAATAGTTAAGAGCTTGCTTTCTGGGCTGCTAAGAGAGGCTATTTGATTCAGGCGCATCTGGGTTCCATAACATTCAACTTTTATACCCTCAAGTATGGATGTCGATGCTCTTCCTGTTCTCATCTTCTTGAATTCTCGATTGAGGGACTCAGCAGTTTTTTCCATTTCTTGGCGCATCTCTGATAGGATCTCGTCTTTCATTGCCCTCTCCTGCTATTAGGGTTCCTACCTTATACCCAGAGACAATCTTTTCTATATTGCCCCTTTTGCCTATATTAAAAACAACAATAGGAATTTGTTGTTCCATGGCCATAGATATGGCGGTCAGGTCAATTACCCCGAGCTTCTTTCTTAATACCTGTTCGTAACCGATCCTGCTAAACAGTTTGGCGCCTGGCTCTTTGGCTGGATCCCGATCATATACACCATCAACCTGAGTGGCCTTAAGGATAGCCTGGGCATTGATTTCTATAGCCCTTAGGGTAGCTGCAGTATCTGTGGTGAAGTAAGGGTTTCCAGTGCCTCCTGCAAAAATTATGATTCTCCCCTTATCTAAATGTCTGAGTGCTCGTTCCCTGCCGTATGGTTCTACCAGCCTGGCTATTTCAAGAGCTGTCATAACAGTTGCCGCTGAGCCGACTGCGGTTAGGGCTTCATTCAAGGCAAGAGCATTGATAACAGTAGCCAGCATCCCCATATAGTCGGCAGTTACTCTCCCAATACTGTATTCAGCGGATTTTGCTCCCCTGAAGATATTACCACCCCCTATTACAACGGCTATCTGTATTCCAAGCTTATGAGTTGAATGAATCTCAGAGGCGATATCCTTGAGAGTCGGGGGATCTATTCCACTATTTCTATCTCCCATCAGGGATTCGCCACTTAGCTTTAGCAGGATGCGGTTAAATACAGGTTTTTTACTACAGGCTGTCATGATTTTTTTGTTCAGGGATAGGGAGTCTCAGTTGTCCGTTGCCAGCGGTCATCGGCCTCTCCCAGCTGAAACCTGACAAACCGGCTTATGACAATATTTTCACCGGTTTTAGCCTTCAGTTCGTTAAGAAGGTCCTGAACAGTCATATTAAGATCTTTCACATAGGCTTGATTTAGGAGGCAGACCTCGGAGAAGAATTTCTTTAATCTTCCTTCAGCAATCTTCTCCACAACCTTCTCTCCTTTACCTGACTGAATGGCTTGAGCCCTGTATATCTCTTTCTCCCTTTCCACTATCTCCGAAGGGAGATTCTCAGGAGAGAGAGCGATCGGGTTTGTTGCTGCTATGTGCATAGCCACATTTTTTGTAAAATCTGTAAAATCGTCTGTTTTGGCGCTGAAATCGGTTTCACAGTTCACCTCTACGAGGACACCAATTCTTCCGCCTGTGTGTACATAAGACTGAATCTGGCCCTCTGAGGCAATCCTGCCTTCTCTTTTTTGGGCTTTTGCTATACCCTTTTTTCTTAATATCTCAACAGCCTTGTCGATGTCTCCACCTGCATCCTGAATGGCATTCTTGCAATCCATTATGCCCACCCCAGTCTTTTCTCTTAGCTCTTTCACCAATTGAGTTGATATTTTCAATGTGTCTTCCCCCTTTTACTCTTCAGGCTGGATGTCCTCCTGGACTTCAACCTCAGCGGATTTGATAGCTTTAGGTTTTTTAGTTACTACTATGACTTCAGGTCCTTCCTTTTTCTCTTCGGTTGGTTTGAGCTCTTCGGCGATTTCCTGTAATTCGGCTTCTTTCTTTATCTCAAGCTCTTCTTCCGCCCTCAGTTTTTCCTCCCTCTCCTTATGTCCTTCGGTACAGGCATCAGCGATAATGGAGGTCAAAAGCCTGATGGACCTTATAGCATCATCGTTTCCTGGGATAACGTAATCAATATCTTCGGGATCCCCGTTTGAATCTACAACGGCAACCATAGGGATTCCCAATTTTTTCCCTTCATTTACGGCAATTCTTTCCTTCTTTGTATCTACAATAAAGAGTGCAGAGGGAAGTTCGTCCATATCTTTAATGCCGCCCAGACTTCTTTCTAACTTTACCAACTCTTTTTCCATCCTCATTGCCTCTTTTTTTGTATAGCGGCCAAAACTTCCATCTCTTTTCATCTCTTCGAGCTCTTTAAGTCGGTTGATGCTTTTCCTTATGGTTTGAAAATTGGTTAGTGTACCGCCGAGCCATCTATTGCACACGTGAAACATACCGCATCGCTCGGCCTCTTCTACAATTGAATCTTGGGCCTGTTTTTTTGTGCCCACAAAAAGGACGGCCCCACCTTCGGATACTGTTCGCACAATAAAGCTATAGGCTTCTTTCAATAATTCAGCTGTATTCTGCAGATCAATAATATAGATTCCGTTTCTGGCCCCAAAGATGTAGGGTTTCATTTTTGGGTTCCATTTTCTGGTCTGATGCCCAAAATGAACCCCCGCCTCCAATAAAAGCTTCATGCTAATCTCGGTCATAAAAACAATCCTCCTTCTCGTTCAGTTTTCCTCAGGCCGGACAGAGAATAAGACCCATTTCTATTTAGTGAGCAGAGTTATCCTAAAGTGTCTGTTTTATTTATCCTTTTTTTGTACTCCTATCAAGGAAAAAAGTCCATTCCCTATTAAAGATTACAGATACCGACCAGGGGGCAAGAAATCAAGACAAATAACCAGGATAGCTATGTGGAGGGCGGGTAACCGCTGTCAATTGAAAATTGACAAGGGAAAAGATTGTCTATTGTCGATGGAAGATTGAAAATTGCTAGAGCCATCTTTTCCTACGCTTGTAGGCTTTAACATCTTTGTATGATTTGATGGTGCCTGATGCCGCAACACCCAGGTAGAATTCCTTGACATCAGGATTTTCTCTCAGATCCTTTGCGTCACCTTCGAGTACAATTTTTCCATTTTCCATCACGTATCCAAAGTGGGCTATTTGCAGGGCCATATTGGCATTTTGTTCCACCAGCATCAGGGTTGTACCTTGCTCTTCGTTTATCCTTTTGATTATCTCAAAGATCTCCTTTACAAGCAGGGGCGCCAGGCCCAGGGAAGGCTCATCTAATAGCAGAAGACGTGGCTGTGCCATTAATGCCCTCCCGATTACCAGCATTTGCAGCTCCCCCCCACTGCAGTATCCTGCAAGGCTGCTTTTTCTGGCAACGAGAGGAGCGAAATAATGGTAAACCATCTCCAGGTCTTTCTTATAGGGCTTACCCCACCTGGTAGCAGTACCTACCCTGAGATTTTCCTCGACAGTAAGGTATTTGAATGCCTGCCTTCCTTCCATGACCTGAATAATGCCCAGCCTCGTGATTGTCTCTGGTGCTGAATTCTGAACATTATGGCCCCCATAATCTATCGTGCCCTCAGTAACCTTGCCATTCTCTGGCTTCAAGAGCCCTGAGATCGCCTTTAAGGTCGTAGTCTTACCAGCACCATTGCTCCCGAGTAAAGAGACAATCTGACTCTTTCTAACGTCCATCGAGACAGCCTTAAGGATCTGGATTACATCTGAATATACAACGCTGATATTGTTGATTTGTAATAAGAGATTATTTTCCATAACGTGATGCACCCTACTCTAATATGAAAATGGCCAAAGCCTAAAGCTGGAGCGGCCGATCCTCCATACCTCCGCCAGACCCTTTGGCTCAAAGATGATAAACAGGACAATAGCCAATCCATATACGAACTCCCTGAGGGGTGCGATTGTGATGGCACCTCCTATGGATGGGCTGATGTTCATGAGATATTGGGTAACATTACTCAAGACTTCACTCAAGACAACAATGAAAACAGTGCCAAACACAGACCCAGGAATGCTGCCCAGACCCCCGATGATGATCATTGCAATATACTCTATGGATAGCCATATACCAAAGGGTTCCGGGGTGATGCTTATCATATAGTAAGCAAAGAGCGCCCCTGCAAACCCTGCGTAAAAGGAGCTTATGCCAAACGCCAGTAGCTTATAGATAAAGATGGGAATTCCCATTCCTTCAGCGGCCTGGTCGTTATCCCTGATGGCTATGAATGCCCTGCCGTATCGTGTCCTGGTGAGATTCACGGCCATCCAGGTCATGAGTGAGAAACAGAAAAATATGACAAAGAAAAAGTTTCTATCAGATCCTAAGTCGATCCCAAAGAGGTTTGCCGCAGGGATACTGATACCCGCTGCACCTCCGGTGAGACCTTCCCATTGCACAAAGATATACTCAAGAATGAACTGGCTCGCCAAGGTGGCAATGCACAAATAAAGATGCTTCAGCCTGATCGATGGAGTGCCAAAGATCATCCCAACAAGGGCCGTGATCAGGCCAGCAAGAGGAACGGCGATCAGGAAGGGAAAACCTGCTTTTGTTGACAGAATTGCAGCAGAATATGCCCCTACACCAAAGAAGGCTCCATGACCAAGGCTAATCTGGCCGGTATATCCAATCAGGAGGTTCAGTCCAATGGCGGCGATGGCAAAGATGCCGATAGTGTTTACAATATAGAGAATATAGGCATTACTGATGAAGGGGACAACGACAAAGAGAAGAATGAGCCCAACCAGTAAGGAGAGCCTTCCAAAGTCTGTCTCAAATATGGTAAGCTCCTCCCTATAGGTTTCATTAAAATTTCCACAGGGATGAAAACGCAGCCTTCGCATCTCTCAAACCCTTTCAATTGACCATTTTCGATTGACAATTGACAATTTTTCGCAACACCGATAGATCAATTCTCGATTGTCAATTTTCAATTACTACACCCTCTCGATTTCTACCAGGCCAAAGAGCCCATAAGGTTTGATCAGCAAAATAATGATGAGTGCAATATAGGGAATGACCTCTCTGAGGCCGGTAGAGATATATCCGCCGGTAAAGGTTTCAAGCAGGCCGATAATAATCCCGCCGAGGACGGCACCGCCGATACTATCAAGCCCTCCAAGGATGACCACCGGAAAGACCTTGAGGCCTATATCGCTGACCTCGTGCACATTGATTCCATTGATAATGCCAAGAACAATTCCGCTCATAGCGGCAACCAAGGCGGCAATGGCCCATGAGAGGGCAAAAACCCTCCTCACGTGAACCCCTAAGGCCATGGCAGCGGGCTGGTTATCAGCAACAGATCTCATGTAGATACCCTGGGAGGAATACTTGAAGAAAAATCCGAAGAGTCCTAGAAAGATCAGGCCTATTATAAAGGTAGCCACATATACCCCCGTAACTTCAATGCCTCCCCAGTGAAAAGTGAGGACCGGGGGCAGAAAATCAGGGTAGCTGTATAGATCTCCCCCGAAGATAAACAACAGTAACCCCTTGATCATGTAGAACAGTCCAAGAGTCAGCATGATGACCTCAATGAGTGCCTCACCGATCAGGGGCCGCAAGAAAAAGCGCTCAATGATAAATCCGAGGGAAAAGGAGCCTATCAGGGTCAACAAAAAGGCTAACCAGATAGGGAGCCTTGCCCAGGCTGAAAGTACAAGGAAGAGAAAGGCACCAATGGCCATTAATCCACCATGGGCAAAATTGAGCACACTGCTGGACTTAAAAATCATGACAAACCCAAGAGCGGCAAGGGCGTAGAGAAAACCGAGCGATAGGCCAGTTATCACTATTTGAAAGAAAAATTCCATGAAAAGGGCTCCTTATTGCAGAATGCGGAATGCAAATTGAAAAATGCGAAATGAGGAACATCTCCGGCTCTTGACCTCTCCTTATTGTGATCTGTTGAATTTTGACTTCTATACTCTGCATTTTTCATTTTTCACTGTCTTTTCAAAATTCTGTGAGATTTTGAACAGATACTCCCTATTCGATAGATAGTATCTTAACCGTGGTTTCAATAGTACCAACGTGCCCATCTCGATACTTTACCTGGCCAGTCACCGCCAATTCCCTTTTATCTGAATACATGGCATCGATCAGGTTTTTGTACTGTTGAAAGACAAATTTTCGACGCACCTTGCCAGTCCTTGTGAGTTCTTCGTCATCGGCGTCAAGCAACTTGTACAGGAGAATAATCTTTCTCATCTTCATTGGATCGGGCAATTGAGTATTGACCTGTTGCACCTCACCAGAAATAAGGTTTTCTACCTGCGGTTGCTGGGAAAGGTCCGTATAGGTAGTATATGGTATCTTTCTTTCTTCTGCCCAGCTGCCGACATTTCCGAAATCAATATTTATGAAGGCAGTGATATACGGTTGTCCCTCGCCAAAGATTACGGTCTCCTTGATGTAAGGGCTGAATTTTAGCCGTGTCTCAATGAAGTCAGGAGAAAAGGCCTCACCATCCCTCGTCCTCATTATCTCTTCCTTCCTCCCTATGATGAGAAGGTGCCCGTCTTCATCTATATATCCAGCATCCCCTGTATGGAGCCAGCCGTCGCGGAGGACCTTCGCTGTTTCATCTTCGTCCCGATAATAACCGGGAAAGTTTGATTTGCTGAAAACAAGGACCTCCTGATCCTCGCCAATCTTTACCTCTGTCCTCGGCAACGGTACACCTACGGTCTCTAACTTCACCTCGTCATCTGGCTGAACCTGAAATATGCCACCTGCTTCAGTAAGTCCGTAACATTGCTTTAGATTCAAACCATTAGCCCTGAAGAACCGTATGACATCAGGGCTTATGGGATGTCCCCCTGTATAGGCGCCCCTGAATTGCAGACATCCCACCCTGTCCATGAGAGGCCTGAACATAATATGGGATGCCATCCAGTAGAGAGATTTCAAGTATGGGGGAACTTCCTTTTTTTGGGACTCCCTATCAACAACTATACCTCCAATCCTCATGCAGATCCTGAATAGAAAGCGCTTGATGAAGCCGGAATCACTGATCTTTACCCTGATCTTTGAGGCAAGTTCTTCCCAGAACCTTGAGGCAGTTACAATAACGGTTGGCCCTATCTCCCGAAAGTCCTCCACAGCTGTCTCTAGCGTCTCCGGAAAATTCATGACCATCCCGCCTGACAGGGTTATTCCCATACCCCACATCTGGTCCACGATCCATGCCGGCGGTGTAATCGAGATCCAGTTATCACCAATTCCGATTGGGGCAGTCTCAAGCCATTTTCTGGCCATCTCGATGAAATTCTCATGGGTGATCATAGCAAGCTTTGGAAGGCCAGTAGTCCCTGATGTCATGATCATGAGGGCTACCTCATCCGGTTTTCCCTTGCTTACCTCATCGGCAAATAGATTTGGCTCTCTTCTATCTAAATCAGCGCCAAGCTCCAAGAGGTCCTTAAAGCTCATAAGCCATGGATCATTGTTGTAAGTCCTCATACCAGTTGGGTCAATATAGATGACCTTCCTCACAAAGGGAAGTTCTTCTCTGACCTCCAGGAGCTTGTCCACCTGTTCTTGATCCTCTGCGATCACAAGGGTTGCCTGTACCCTACTGAGACCAAAGGCGAGTTCTTTGGCTACCGCGGAGGTAAATAAATTCAGCGTGATCGCCCCGAGGGCATGTGCCCCTAGTTCGGTAAAGAGCCATTCAGGGTGATTATTGGTGATGATACCAATATTTTCACCTCTCTTGAGCCCAAGGGTTGCCAAACCTAAGGCCACCTTTTTTGCATACTGTAAATAGTCATTCCAATTATAGGTCTGCCATATGCCAAAGTTCTTTTCCCGGATAGCAGTGCTTTGTGAACCCAATTCATGGGCCTGTTTAGCTAAAAGCTGTGGCAGTGTATAGTTGGTAAGACTGGATAGGGTGTGTTCGTCTAACCGTTCTATCTTTTTCAAGCTAAGCCCTTTTCGATTTTCAATTGACAATTGAAAATTTTTTTTGGCCGCAAGCACATCAATTTTCAATCGTCAATTTTCAATGTCTACTGGATTCCTACAGCTTCTCCGAGATAGGCCTTGATTACCTGAGGATGATTCTGGACAGCCTCTGGCGGACCCTCGGTAATCTTCTTTCCAAAATCCAGGACCATAATCCTTTTCGATATACTCATAACAACCGACATATCGTGTTCCACCAAGATCATGGTCTGTCCCCACCCCTCGTTTAACTCCAGCAGGAATCTCACCATATCCTCCTTTTCCTCCAAGGTCATTCCCGCAAAGGGCTCATCGAGGACCAAGAGCTTTGGTTCCAGGGCCAGGGCCCTGCCCAGCTCAACCCTTTTCCGCAAACCATAGGGAAGGGATCCGACCAGCATTTTTCGGATGGCCTGCATTTCAAGGAAATCAATAAGTTCCTCTAAGACCTGGCGATGACGCACCTCTTCCTTCCTTACGGCTGGAGAAAAGACAGAGGCTAAACCTACACCATAGTTTGTATGGATATGCCTGGCCAAGAGCATGTTTGAAAGGACGCTTATACCGGGGAAGAGTTCAATATTCTGAAATGTCCTTCCAATACCCAGCCCCGTAAGGCGGTGGGTTGACATGGAGGTAATATCCTGCCCATTAAAGATGATTTCTCCCTTTTGTGCCCTATAGTATCCCGTAATGCAGTTCAGCAAACTCGTCTTTCCAGCACCGTTTGGACCGATGATCGCTAACAGTTCTCCTGTGTGCAGTGACAGATCGACGCTATCGAGCGCTACAACACCCCCAAAGTGCAAAGATAGATTCTTCACCTCCAACTCAGCCCTTATGTCTTCAGGCTGCTTGGAGGTGAAGATACTTGGCTGACCCCTAAAGGCCTTCACTCATCTCCTTTTTAGAAGTTTGATCCTTTCTTTTCCAGGTACAAAGAAGCTGGTAAGTGGTGTATAGGTTTGATCCTCGTTAATTTTAACAATCCGCGCTGTAAAGGAGCCGCTATGATCGGTTTTTGTGTAGGTAGTATTGGGCACAAGCCCCCCAAAATCCTCATCTCTAAATGTCTCAAGGGCGTCATTAATCGTTTCGCTGTTTATCTCCCCGAATTTTTTATAAGCCCGCTGAAATGCCCTTTCCATAATCATGCCGATGACCACCCCTTCCCAGTAGGAATTATCAAATGTGGTCACAGTCTTGTAACGTTTCCACAGTCCTTCCATCACTTTTATACCTGGTGTCCCATCGACCGGGAGAGCTCCCGTGAACTGCATACAAACCCGATCCCTGATCAGGCCTTTACCTCTCGTAAAGAAATCCGGGTCTGTGGCTGTCCAGGTTCCAAAAAAAGGTACGTCATAATTAATCTTATCAGCACACTTAAGGGCCATTATAATATGGGATGGAAGTATCTGGACAAATACATATTCTGCTCCCGCTTCCTTGAGCCGTAAAAGTTCAGTGGTGAGGTCAAGTGTCTTCGTAGGGAATTCTTCAATATCTACAACGTCTATGCCGTGTTTTGCGCCATATTCCTTACTCGGGGCATGAATGGTCTTTCCATAGGCATTATTATAGGTCAGGAGTCCAACCTTTGGGGCCTCCTTTCCTGAATGGATGGTACGGATATATTCTAATACTGCATAAGAATCCATTATGTAACTGCCAAAAGGCAGGTACATATAATCTATAGGAGGCTTGAGGATTGCTTGGTCGGTAGAGTAATTGATGGTGGGGGTCTTGTACTTTTGTATTATAGGTTTTGCCATAAGACCTGACCCTGCATCCCATGTAGCTATCATATCCATCTTGTCCAAGGTACAGAACTTCTTGACAAATTTAACTGTCTCAGGAACCTTATATGCGTGATCAACCACGGTTAGATCTATTTTGTTGCCTGCAATCCCTCCCTTTACCTCGTTGACATACCTGAAGTAGTCCTTATGACCTTTGGCATGGTATTGACCCCAACTAGAGGCAGGACCTGTGAGGTTAATCACTGCCCCAACCTTTATTGGTTTCGCCCATGCAAAAGTACCTAAACCAAAACAAACAAACCCTGCAATGAGTGCCAAAATAAGTACCTTTCGCATAATAATTCCTCCCTCTTTTAAGTTATATGGTTAATAATGCCCTGCCTAGAAGGGCGCATCTCAAGGGTAACATCTTGCTCCCCTTATCCATACGTGATGAGCTATTATGGTGCTTGCAATAAGATTATAGTTCCTTAGGAAGTTATCTTGGAAAGAGTAGTTTGGGTTAGAGAGATCATCCGGAAGGTATTTTTTCGGCCAGACACAGAGCTTTGCCATAAAGATAGCCTTGACTTTTTTATAGGTAATTATGTTATAGCTACTTCATAGCTAAAAATCTTTACCTACTTATTAATATAAAGTAATTTTGTCAAGAAGAAAAGGGAAAAAGTTTAGCAGGGAGGCCGAGAGATGCTTATCGGTGATATCTTGGCACGGAATGCCAGGATGTATGGTGACGAGGTTGCCCTTATTGAACGGGATCCGGCAAACAACAGGAGAGCAGAAATAACATGGAAGGAGTTTGATGATCAGGCCAACAGGTTTGCCAATTTCCTGATAGCTAAGGGAATTAAAAAGGGTGATAAGGTTATTCACCTCATGATGAATTGTCTTGAGTGGCTACCTGTCTACTTCGGAATTCTGAGGACCGGGGCCTGGGCAGTCCCATTGAATTTCAGGTTTTCTGCTCAGGAGATAAGACTATGTGCCGGAATCGCTGAAGGCATGGCCATGATCTTTGGAGAGGAATTTATAGATAGAGTAAACCAGATAAAGGCAGATCTCAGCACCATAAAGAATTATATCTTTGTAGGGCCCGATGAGATCAGGCCTGATTATGCACAGAAATATGAGGATATCCTAGAAAGGGGTTCTCCGGTAAACCCTGATGTTGAAATAGGTATAGACGATGAGGCAGGCCTCTATTTCACCTCTGGGACTACAGGTACACCAAAACCGATTCTCTTGACCCACAGAAACCTTGAGGCTGCCTGCATAGTTGAAAATCGCCATCACAATCAAACACACGAGGACAATTTCCTCTGCATCCCGCCCCTCTACCATACTGGTGGTAAGATGCACTGGTTTGGTAATTTCATCGTCGGGGCCAAGGCAGTTATCCTTAAAGGGGTGAGGCCTCAATGGATCCTGGAGGCTATATCAGAGGAGAAGGTAACTGTTGTCTTCCTGTTGGTTCCCTGGGCACAGGATATTCTTGTGGCAATAGAGAATGGAGATGTAAGGCTTGCCGATTATGCGTTGGATCAATGGAGATTGATGCATATTGGTGCCCAGCCAGTTCCGCCAAGCCTGATAAAGAACTGGAAAAGGGTATTTCCTCATCATGACTATGATACCAATTATGGCTTAAGTGAGACCACGGGTCCAGGATGCGTCCACCTTGGAATAGAAAATATCCACAAGGTTGGGGCCATTGGTGCCCCTGGTTTTGATTGGGAATGTCAGATAGTAGATGAAGACAGGAACCCTGTTCCTCGGGGAAAAACTGGTGAGCTCATGGTAAGGGGGCCGGGCGTGATGAAGGAGTACTATAGGAACCCTGAGGCAACGGCCAGTACCCTTTTTAAGGGTTGGCTCTTAACAGGGGACATGGCCAGAATGGATGAAGATGGCTTTATATGGCTGGTGGACAGAAAAAAGGATATTATCATCACTGGAGGAGAGAATATCTTTCCAGTTGAGATTGAGGATTTTCTTGCAAGTAATGACAAGATCCAGGATGCTGCCGTCATTGGTATACCTGATGAAAGGCTTGGTGAGATTCCAGCCGCCATTATTAAGGTAAAGCCTGGAAAGGCGATGAGTGAGGATGAGGTAGCCCAATTTTGTGAGCAATTACCCCGGTACAAGAGGCCTCGAAGGGTATTCTTTGGTGATGTGCCCCGGAATCCCACCGGCAAGATAGAGAAGCCAAAACTCAGAGAGATCTATGGAGGGGGAAAGGAGAGTTTCTTGACAGGATAGTCTATCAGTAACTATTAAATAGCTGAAGTCTAGCTAGAATGCTGCTAATCTTAAGCACGGGTAAGAATATGCATAAACTACTTATAGATTCGCCAGGCAAGGAGATGTTTGTATTGGGAAATGAGGCCATTGCGAGGGGTGCTATTGAGGCGGGTATTGGCGTTGCCACCTGTTATCCTGGGACCCCATCCTCGGAGATTCCGGATACTTTTTTTGCCACGTATCAGGAAGGTGGATTCTATTTTGAGTATTCGACAAACGAGAAGGTAGCATTGGAGGTTGCAGCCGGTGCTGCCATTTCAGGTGTCAGAAGCATGTGCACCATGAAACACGTGGGGATGAATGTTGCCGCTGATTCCCTCATGACACTGGCCTATCTCGGTGTTACCGCAGGTATGGTTATTGTAAATGCCGATGATCCATCTTTATTTTCAAGCCAGAATGAGCAGGATAACAGGTACTATGCGAGGCTCTCCGGGCTGCCTCTGCTGGAGCCAACAACCGCCCAGGAGATGAAGGATATGGCGGTTGCCGCATTTGGTCTCTCCGAGCAATTGAGGTTACCGGTCATCCTGAGGACCACAACCAGGCTGAATCACCTGAGAGGAGTGGTCAGATTCGGAACAATTCAGCCGATCAAATCAAAGGGTTTTTTTAAGAAGGATCCATTTCATTATGTGGCAATCCCTGCTGTTTCCAGGAATCTACATAAGATCCTGATAGAAAAAAATGATCAGGCATTAGAGCTATCTGAGAACTCAGAGCATAATCAGATTATTGGCGAGGGGAAGTGGGGTATCGTTACTAATGGCGTTAGTATGAACTATGTTCAGGATGCTATCGATGATCTTGGGATTGGTGATAAGGTGACTATACTCAGGCTGGGTTTTTCTTATCCCATGCCAGAAAACCTGATTGGGAGATTCCTCACCGGTGTAGAGAAGGTCCTGGTGGTTGAAGAGCTTGAGCCGTTAATGGAACATGATATCAGGTCACTGGCGCAATCTAAGGGGATCGGTATCCCTATCAATGGCAAGGGAGATGGCCTTTTTCCAAGACTCTACGAGTTTGATCCGGGCCTGGTCCGAAAGACTATTGCCTCTTATTTCAAAGTGCCTGATACCTCCCCAAAGGCGGTTGATGTAGCGGGTATTCCTGATCTTCCGGGCAGGCCGCCTAATCTCTGTGCTGGTTGCCCCCATAGGGCTATGTACTACGCAATAAAAAAGGTTTATGGCCCGGACGCCATTTACCCGTCAGATATTGGCTGCTATACCCTGGGTTTGCTTCCTCCCTTGTCTATGGCCGATATCGTTATATGTATGGGTGCCTCTGTCGGCTCCTCCTGTGGTATTGCAAAGGCGACAGATCAGAAAGTCGTCTCTTTTATAGGGGATTCAACCTTTTTCCATGCAGGTATTCCTGGTCTGATCAACGCTGTTCATAACAACCACAGATTTACCCTGGTCATCCTTGATAATGGGACGACCGCCATGACAGGGCATCAACCTCACCCTGGTGTAGATACCACTCCCATGGGTGTTGACACGAAACAGATTTCTATCGAGTCGGTAGTAAGAGGTTGTGGTGTGGAGCATGTCCAGGTAGTTAATCCCCTTCAGGTCAAGAAGAGTATTGAGGCAGCACAGGCATCAGAGGAATTTGATGGCATCTCGGTGATCGTATCTCAAGAGTTCTGCCCCCTGTTTGCCAGGGTAGTTAAGAAGGCCAAAAAGATCAGACCATTTTATGTCAATCAGGACAAATGTAAGCAGCGTCGCGACTGTATTGATCTTCTGGCATGTCCGGGAATGTATCTTGCCGATGGTAGAACCATGATAGACGAGAACCTTTGTATCGGCTGTACTGTTTGCGCACAGGTCTGTCCTGAGAATGCCATCCTTCCATTAAAGAAGTAAGGGCCGTTGACCGTTGTCAGTTGTCCGTTGAAAGGGCGCGAAAGACAAATCCACATAAAGAAGACAGTAATCGAAAGAAAGGTACTTGTTTGTTCACCAAATCTCTTGAAATACAACTACAACTGGCTACGGACAACGGACCACGGACATTGTCAAAGGTAAGGAGTTGACTATGGAAACCAAGCGGATAGTCTTTGTTGGTGTCGGAGGTCAGGGAAATCTTCTTGTAACAAGGCTGCTCGGTGAGGCGTGTCTAGCGGCTGGGATACCTGCGGTAGTAAGTGAGATCCACGGAATGGCCCAGAGAGGTGGTATTGTTGAGTCAGCCCTTGTTATGGGAGCAAGGAGCCCGATAGTTTCCAGGGGTGAGGCCGATATTTTAATCGGTTTTGAGCCATCCGAGACATTGAGGGCGCTGAACAAATGCAACGAGAACACGGTGGTTATCACCAATATTCACCCTCTTCCTCCCTTTACAGTAGCAATCGGCCAGGGAGTCTATCCTGATATTGAAGAAGCCCTTGATTTAATCAAAAACAGCGTTCGCTCGCTCATAGTTCTGGACGGTAATGAGCTGGCAGCAAAGGCTGGAAACCCTTTATCCCTGAATATGGTTATGCTCGGGGCATTGGTTGGTAGCAAAATCATTCCTTTGGATGAAGATACGCTCAAAGAAACAATAGCTACGTCAACAAGGCAGGAATTCTTGGAATCAAATCTGAGGGCCTTTGACTTTGGCGTTGCTGCGGCCGGAAAAGGATAATTAGCCGCAATTCTCCGGCTGAAAAAGATAGTGTCGGATGCCTTGATCCCCTGTCGAAAGTGGGCGCGGAAGGAATTCTTAGATTAGGATTGACAAAAGCTTAGACAATAGTATATATCTATGAGCGAAAATAACGGTTGGGATCTCAGAAACCTATGTTATTCAAGTACTTAAGTTTTTTCCCTATTTTGTGATCAAGTATGCGCATTATCAAATGAACCCATTTTTACTTAATATTCATATAAAAACTGGAAATCTTTCAATAAAATTGTTGACTATGCCCTTCCCAAATGATAGAGTATGTGCAATTTATTGGATTTAT